>JAYEFW010000400.1:0-7723 GCA_034658795.1 Thermodesulfobacteriota bacterium | reverse complement strand
AGGTAATATTGACGTTTACTCCACCTGAATCTACGATAGTAATGGTGTCCCCATTAACCTCGACTACACAGGACATAGTCTTGTCGATTCTCTTTCCCTTTTTGGTATATTTAAAGCAATCAAACTCTGTGATTTCAACAGACGGCTCATTGTCACAGTTGTCTGTGGCCATGGTCGTAAACGAAATGGGTGCATCCGCTGGCGTAATGGTAGCCGGTGCGTTACACGCGATGACTGGTGCTGTGGTATCCACTACATTGATGGTCTGCTCACAGATACTGGAGTTGCCGCACGCATCCGTAGCCGTCCATGTCCGGGTGATTGTTTTTTCCGCTGGACAGGAGCCCTGCACCACATCATCAGACCAGGTAATGACTGGCGCTGCTGGATCACAACCATCACTGGCTGTCGCTGAGCCGGTATTGCTCGGGTCGGTCGACTCATCACACTCGATCGTCACGTCCACCGGGCAGGTAAGATCCGGAGATGTGGTATCGGTAATCGTTACAGTGGCTGTGTCAGTGTCGGTTGCGCCATCACCATCGGTCACAGTCAATGTGACGCTGCATGTCACATAGCATCCGGGTGAGGTGTCCACTGTAAGCACCGGCGTTTCACTGGTGGCATCGTCAAAACTGCCTCCAGAACAGTCGGTACTCCATACGTAGGTCAATGCTGTATCTTCAGGGTCGCTGGAACCGGAACCATCGAGATCTATGGTCGTGGTTGTACCCTCGCATTCTACGTCGTAGGGGCCGTTGGCATCAGCGATTGGAGGCGAATTGCCGAACTCAACGTTGAGGGTTTCAAAATTGAAGGCCCACCACCCAGGCGGCGCCACATCATCCGGATAAGAGCAATCGTAGTCCATCATCATGGGGACGCGGAAAAAACCATTGGGTCGATCTCCACCTGCGGTCCCCCAACTGTTGAGGACAAGCCAGTAATGGTTGGCCGAATCAGCATCGTCATCGTTATAGCCGTAAATCACGACAGCATGGGCACCGGCCGTATCACCAGCCTCTGGTCCATCCCATTCAGTACCACAGAAACTATCAACATCATTCCATAAAGTTGCTTCCGTTTCGCTACTATTGCAATTCCAAAAATCTCTAAAATTAGTCCAAGCGACGCTGTTGGGAAGTGCGAAACCGAAAACAACGCCTTTGTTCTGGTTAAGAATATTCTTGATATTTAAAATTGCTGTGGCCTGACTACTATGCGTATCTATCGATACTGCAGAGATGGAGTTTATGGGATAGTTCGGGGTCTTTGCAATGCTTGCGCAGGTAACCAGGGTCCCATCTGCACACCTTCTTCCTGCATCAGCAAAAGAGGCATTTGTGTTGTCCCATGGGATCGCCATCCCCTGCACGCTATACCATGTCGCAAAGGCTCCTAAATTTCCAGCGCAACAGGCAAAACTGTCTGTTTTACATGAATCAAGGTATTGTATGGAAAGCCGGTCAAACACACCATCGTCAACATCGTGGGCGATTTCCATAACCCCGGTACCTGCCCATACCCAGCAGTTACCGCAAACGCCCTGACTTCGCTGGTCAGGATCATAATCAATATGGCCCGAAAGATCCATTGAAGTCCCATAATCTAGAGATTCAGCCCGATAAAGCATAAAATTGATATTCTCATCAATTTCAGCCTTAGGAGCAGCCTCAGACGCTTTTAACCACTCAACCCAGGCTTCTGCTGGCATCACAGGACACTCAGATGGATCTGCCCAAATATTCCCGGCAAAAACAAAAACCAAAAACAAACCTAAGATTGACAACAAAATTTTTCTTTTCATAGCACCCTCCTAAAAGTAAATGTTAAGTTGATCTTAGTTCTCGAAATAATCATCAAACCTTATTGTTGGAAACTCAAAGACTACCGGTGTACAGGTCCCCCTTGTAATTACCTTCATATGGCAATCGAAGACTTTTCCGACCTGTATCTCATATTTTTCTAAAAATTTCGGTCCGGGGTAATTAGAATTGTTGAGCAGCAGTACGAATTCTTTTCCTTCTGTTTGTGCAAAATTTTCTTGAATTTCCTGATCTGAATTGAATGCAAATTTAACCTCATATATCTCATGAGGGTAATTATGAGGTTTCCTTTTTTGGGTAATAGAGATAATTTTTGCCTGGCCTTTATATTGTTTATATTCACATGGTCCCCCTGCCAAAGGCTCATCTGCTGCATAAGCTGAAAAGGCACATATGAAGAAAACAATTAAAAGCTCGATCATTTTCATAACGTTCATTTTTAAACATGAGGTATTCTTACGGTTTTCCAAATCATTTTTGTTGAAAATGATTGTCAAAGAATGGCAATAGATCGCGCAGACCTCCAAAGGGACGCATTATCCCTCTGGAGGCCTATTATGGGCACTTTTAAAACGCCTATTCTCATAAGTTCTCCAAGAAATTGATGCTAATAGTTTGAATTAATGACCCTGAATTTTGGTTTGAAAGGATATTAAATTAAAAATAATTATGAATGGAAAAAAATGCAATTGGCCTTTGGTAGGATTTTTCCAAAAAAAAAGACCTACAACTTAGGTAATTATCTCATACCATCGATTTAAGACTTTAGACCAAAGATTTTGATCTTATCTCAAACTAAAGACCTAAGCCATTAGGTCTATGTCGAAATGACCACTTCGACCAGGGTTTCTTTTTTTCTTCGCCTGTCATCCCTGCGGCGCTCATATGAAAAAGGCTCCTTTTTGGTACGTCTCTGGCCATATCGACTGCCCACTTTGACCTTGACATCCTTTTGACCCTTAAAAACTTTTAGAAGCTCCGTTTCCAGATAATCATATGGCCGCCGGACGATGATGCTCATTTGCCCGGCCTCTTCTTTCGAAATCGGAGCTGATTTCAGGATCTTCAATAAAAACCCTCCCAGTATGCTCATTGCGGTTTCCCTCTGTTAAATCGTGAAATTTTATAGTAAATGAATAGTTAAGCAAAGGAGAAATGTCAATGGGACTTTGGTTGGAATTTTGCCTGAAAAAAGACCTATGAAAAACCTAATTTGATAGCAGAAAGGATGGCATCAAGGCGTCGGCTGACGTTGAGCTTCTTGAAGATTTTGTTCAAATGGCTCTTGACCGTCTTCTCGCTAATAAAGAGGTCATTGGCAATCTCTTTGTTTGTGGAGCCTTTAACAAGGAGGCGGAGGACATCTTTTTCTCTTGGTGTCAATTTCCCTTTCGTTTTTTCTTGTCGGTCTTCTCTACCTTCAGTAGTAAAATCCCCATTAAAGTATCTGGCTATCAGTTGTCGCTCAACCCAGAGTTGATCCTTATTTGCCAACTTAATAGCCTTGATGAGTTCTGAACTGGTTGTATTTTTTGAAAGATATCCCTTGGCGCCAGCTTTTAGGGATTTAATAATCTTGGTTTCATCCTCAGAGGCGGTGAGCATGAGTATTTTTGTTCCGGGGCTTTTTTGTTTAATTATGGGAATGGCCTCGATACCACTCAACTTAGGCATGGTGATATCAAGGAGAACAATGTCGGGTTTAAGATCGCTGATCACATCGATCGCCTGAATTCCATTGGATGCCTCTCCAACGATTTTAAATCTTTTCTCACCATTTAGGATCAGGTGGAGACCTTCCCTGAAAAGCCTGTGATCTTCAACAATTACAATCCTAATCTTGCCGTAAAATCCCATCAATCATCAAATCCTATGAGAAAAAACAAATTAAAGATGTAAAAAGTTTCCAATTACATTATTAATATGAACGCAGATTCCCAGCAGTACGTCCAGATCTTGTCAGAGTAAGGTATGAAAATTATTGGGTTTCTCTGAAGTGATGCTCTTTATGTAAAAGTTAATCGATTGAAATAATTTATAAAAAAGGCAACAACAATTAGATTAAATCTTAAGAAACGAATCCAAAATCTGGCAATAAGAACAGAGAGTTACACAACGAAAAATCAAATTGAAACACAGGTTAATTTTAGAAGAGAATATATGACTCTGTTGATTTACTCCGATTTTGAAAATCAGAACACAGTATGTTGCGTTATATTCAAATATTACACACAATATATTGTATCTATTTTTCTGAGAAGGTAGTAAATCAACAGGGTCATATATGTAAATTAATAAATTAAACTTTTAATATTGTCAATAAAATGTTAGTATTTTAAAATATTTGTGCTACATTGTGGTGTTGCTGGTGGGGTTCATCGATGAAAAAGAGGAATGTGGTTGATTACAGATTTCTTGCCATAATAATAAGCCAAGAGTTAACTAATTTTGGTGCTGATATTCAACTGAAATCATAAATTTTTTCATTGCTGTGGCTATTTTAATTGAACATAGAAATCCTGGCCCTCTGGGCCAGGTCAGAGAAAATTGGCTCTGCCATAAAATCGTTATCATTTGAGACACCCAAAAGCATATTTTGTCATTGTGACAGTATAAGTAGCTCTCAATAACAGGTTTTGGGTATTCTTGAAGTTTTTGTCACAGTAATAAAATCCAAACGATAAGGTCCGACTGATTTTAATACGGCAATTCAGGGCTCATTAGCTCATGCCCAGTAAATCATGCCCTCTGGGCTTATACCAAAGCCGGCCCCTCTGGGGTCGGATTTTTACGTGCGCCTGGCATGGCGCACTTACCGAGCTTCCGGTGGCAACCGGAAGTCATAAAATGTCCGCCGTTACCGGACGGAAGGGCAACGCCAACAAGGCAAGGGCAGTTTCCAGAAATGGGGCGTCTGGAGGAAGCATGAGGCAGAACCCATGTACGTAGCGAACAGCGAACCAACTATATGGCAGCGGGGAGGAGGCCGAGCAGGCGTGGCTGAGCGAGGCCTAATATCCGGTGAACCAAACCGAAGTGAAGTTGGACGGCATATGGGGAGGTAGTGCGTCTTACCCAGGGAAGCCTTCCTGTGCTGGTATCGATTATTGCCAAAGGTATCATAAAACCGAACCGAATAGGCGAACCCGAAGCGGGGCAGGGCACAGAAGGTGGCAGATTCACGGGTAGTACTGATGACTCAGGGCCGACGAAGCCTGGTAACAGAGCGGAGGATAAAACCCTGAAGACCTGGAAGTTATGGGTATTGTAAGAATGTATAGGCCGGAGAACCTGTCGCAAAGACGATGGTACGATTGATCCTACCCTATGCCGATACGATACGCTATCAAGCCAGGGCATTCCAAACATCGTCATTGGATGTGGGAAGCCGTGGACGAGAGGCGATGGTGACACCATTAAGGAGCCGACTTAGCGTTGCGAAGTAATTTCATGAGATCAGAAAACCGGAAGGGGATGCCGAGTAGTCGGTGTCCGGTCTCAAGCCCAAAGGGCAGTTCGCAACCCGGCAATCGTTAATGCAGGATAGTCACGGAGAAAAAAAAGTGAAACATGTGAAGGTCTTAGAACGGGTCTACGAACCGAGACGACTGCGAAAGGCATGGCAACAGGTAAAGCGGAATGCTGGCGCAGCGGGAATAGACCAAATGACGGTGGAAGCGTTTGAGCAACGAAAGGATGAGCTTTTAACGCTTATTCACGAGAAGCTCAAAGCAGGAATTTACCGTTTCAAACCTGCCCGAAGGTCATTGATACCTAAAGAAGGCGATTCAAAGATGCGGAAGTTAGGCATACCCGTAGTGATGGATCGGGTAGTCAGCCAGAGTGTCAACCTGGTATTTCAAGAAATATTCGACCCGGACTTCACGAAGTCCAACTATGGGTTCCGCAGAGGCCACAGCCAGCGTCAGGCCATTTATCATGTCCAAATGATTGTTAAAGATAGCTATGAATGGTGTGCATCGATCTGGCTAAGTTTTTCGATGAAATTCCCCACAACCTTATTTTAAAGCTCGTTCGCAGGAAGATAGCGGATGAGCGGCTTGTAACGCTGGTTGCAAGAGTGCTAAAAGCCGGAATAATGGTTGATGGGAAATTCGAGAAGACGACCAAGGGTTGCCCTCAAGGGTCTCCGCTCTCGCCGATGTTGTCCAATATTGTTTTGAACGAACTGGACCAGGAACTGGAGAAAAGAGGCTATCGGTACTGTCGCTGGGCAGACGACTTTCTGATTTTGTTAAAATCGGAAAGAGCTGCAAAGCGGGTAATGGAAGGAATTACCGGTCACCTGGAGAACGATCTGAATCTTCCTGTAAATTAGGCATAAAGCGGTTCCTGCTGTCTACGAAAAACAAACCTCTTTTTTATTTTTAAAATAATGTACCTGAAAAATTTCACTTAGGCAAACGTACGTAGGATTTTAGGCTGGATTTTTGGGATATTATCGTGACTCTCTACACTTACCCGATTGGGCGTTTTGTTCATGCAAATCGTTATTGCAAGCCTAAATACTTTCTGATGTGTTTTGCCAAAGCGTTATCGATTTCCGTATGGCGTGGCACTGGCTGTTTCTGTCCTGTATGGGGATTTACATAAATGTCGTGTTTGGCGCCTGGTCGGAGCAACTTGCATCCGTCACGAACAAGCTGACTAACGAATTGTTTGCGTTTCATATCGCTATTTTTTTCAATTTGTGTTCTTGGGGTACATCCTCCATTGCCATCATTAGATAAGCATCCTTGATATTCTCTTCCAGTTCTTCAAGGGTTTCACCTTGCGTCATTATTTCAGGATGCTCAAGAAATTTACCAAGCCAGAACTTTTCACCTTTCCAATAAATTAATGTCATTTTACTGTTCATAAGCTTTTCCCTGTAATAAAGTTAAAGAGTTGTAGTGTATCACACAAAACGTTTCGTTGAAATATGTGGTGATTATCTTACCCACGCTTTACGCCCAACGTAATGCTGTGGGGCGTGCTGCAGTTTGCGCGTCCCTACCAGCAGATTGTTCGATGGCGTGTTCCAGGAGTAGAGATTCGGAACGCTCCGCAACCCTTATTGATCACTTTGTATCCGGCAAATTCACGAGCTTCTGGGCTGCATTCACGATTTCCATAAACGAACCGCCGCCCTCCATGTTTATCATTTTAACGATATCAGACAGGCCTGCATACTGCACGACTGCTTGGGATGCCTTGTTGAGTTTAACCATCCTCGGTGAGCTGTGGTATTCTGAGGCCCATCTCTCAGATAAACATCCATGTCTTGAATTCACAGCTCTTGTAACAGGTACGACTCGTAGGTACTTGAAACCCTTCAGACGAGCTACTCGCCGATTCGTCACATGGTCTATGACGAAATCTGTTAGATCGGTATCTGAAAAAGCCCGGATGTATGCCCGCCGGTAACCACTATAGTCGGCATGAACCCATACTTGCCGCGGGTAATGAAGAACCGCCGCTGTAGGTAGGCTCCAGATGGATAAACGGTCATCAGGTTTCTCGGGTTTATGTGCCTCAACAAGCAATGCTTTGCGCTGCGATCGTGGTGATAGTTGCGCGTGAATTTTCCCAACGTATATCTTAATAGCACTGCTGTCTCGGGCGGCGATTGGCACGTACAAGCATGGCAATAACCCTGACATCCAGGGCATTCGTGCTGCGTGTAGATCAATTGGTCGAAAACTCATCGTACTATCAAGACCGGCGCAAGTTAGTCGCGACCGTTCATACCGTGTTCCGTCGAACAATGATTTATATGAAACACTAAGCCTCGGCAGGGCAAACCCCACCAATGACATTGCTTTTATTCAAAGTCTTTTTTTAAAAAACCGATTTTAAAATAATTTATTTGATGCAAGCTCCTTTTTTATCGTCTG
>JAYEFW010000399.1:0-1700 GCA_034658795.1 Thermodesulfobacteriota bacterium | reverse complement strand
TATCAGCTATCCTTATAAGCGCTTCATTTTTTTTATCCGAAGGGCATCTTGCCATTTCAACAGAAGCCGCTCTGGCTGCTTTTGCCATCTCAATAATTGTTGACTCAACAGACATCTGATTCCTCCTTTATAGACTTTCAGATAAATAATTTCACTGTGTTATCAGTCGTCGACTTATAAACTAATACGCCTTCCTCCTTCTGGCCTTGTGAAATTAATTATCTGAAAGTCTATAGCTGTGTTTTTTTATACTAACCGTTTACGGTTCTTTCCGA
This sequence comes from Thermodesulfobacteriota bacterium, assembly GCA_034658795.1. GTDB lineage: Bacteria > Desulfobacterota > Desulfobacteria > Desulfobacterales > ETH-SRB1 > B13-G4. Next base: position 1,425 of record JAYEFW010000399.1, on the reverse strand, counting down.
GCACCTTAACTTCACATGTTGGTTTATGTTTTGATCAACTGTTAACTGTAAACCGACAACCATAAACAGTTTTATGCAGATTTTATTCACACGTTATCGCCAGATTATCTCTATGTATGACTTCATCATAGGACTTATAGCCGAGATGTTTTTTTATCTTGCCGGACTTGAGCCCCATTATCTTTCGTATATCGGAAGCACAGTAATTTACAAGACCTGTCCCTAAAGTCTCATCATTGCTTTTTCTTCTGAATTCAACTGCGGCACCCACGCTAAATTCCCCATCTACTCTTACAATACCGCTCGGCAAAAGGCTCTTGCCGCTTTTAAGGATAGCAACCGCAGCTCCATCATCAAGCATAATAATTCCTTTAGGCTTTAATGTAAAAGCTATCCAGCATTTGCGGTTTGCCAGCTTTTCTTTTTTTGGAATAAAAAAAGTACCATGCTCTTTGCCGGCAAAGAGTTTTATCAGAATATCATGCTTTTCACCCCTGGCTATTAACATAGGTATGCCTGCGGCAGTAACCTTTTTTGCCGCTTTTATCTTGCTGAGCATGCCACCGGTTCCCAGAGGACCCGGAATATCGCTTGCATATTTTTCAATATCTTTTTTAATTGTCGTAACGACTGAAATAAGTTCAGCATCCTGATTCTTGCGCGGATCACTGGTGTAAAGACCATCAATATCAGTAAGGTTAATAAAAATATCTGCATCCATAAGCAAGGTTATCATTGCAGCAAGGTTATCATTATCCCCGAACTTTATCTCTTCAACCACAACTGTATCGTTTTCATTTATAATTGGAATAACCTGCCATGACAGCAGAGTACAAAGAGTATTGCGTGCATTTAAATATCTCTTTCGATTCACGAGATCGTCACCTGTTAGAAGTATCTGCGCAACTTTTTTATTATATCGTGCAAAAGACTTTTCGTATTCCATGATTAGTCCGGCCTGGCCAACGGCTGCAACGGCTTGTCTTTTTGGGATTTCTTCCGGTCTTTTAGAAAGTCCTATTTTTTTTATACCTGAAGCCATTGCGCCGGATGACACCAAAATTATCTCTAATCCCCTGTCGGCAAGTTGGCAAATCTGTCTGCTAATTGATCTAAGAGCCTTTAAATTTAATCCATTATCTTCTGTAAGAACGCCGCTACCTACCTTTACGACTATGCGTTTTGCGTCTTCAAAACATATTTTTCTTTTATCATTCATCTAATTTATCCAGGGATTGAACAATTTTTGATTTTAAATTATCAATTCCTTCTCCGGTTAACGCCGAAATTAATATGAATTTGATATCCTTGGCAAAAGCCTGAAAAATATCAACAGCCTTTTTAGCTTCAGGCATATCAATCTTGTTAAGAACAACTATTTGAATTTTTTTTGCAAGCTCCTTATTGTACATTGCCAGTTCTTTA
>JAYEFW010000398.1:0-1706 GCA_034658795.1 Thermodesulfobacteriota bacterium | reverse complement strand
TATTTATATAAAAAGCAGATGTTGAAAGTCAAGGGTTTTTATTCTTACCGGCATCCCCTAATCGACCATTTCAGCTATCGAGAACGACCGTATTCGACTGGGCATCGAGAGGGTCAAGGTGCTTGCCGGAGCGTTAAAGCGTCATCCTTCCGTGCTGGACTTTCCTGGTTGGGACATCAAGGAGTAGTCAGCAGCCTAATTCTACGTTTCCAGGGGAGCAAGGGACATCCCCAAATCCTTGTTTTCAGACTTTGAATCCTTTTCTGTTTCAGGCCCACTCTTCAGTTGGCCGGAGCATGGTGGTTTTCTATTGACCATAACCACCTAATTTGGTATGAATTTCTGAGCAAATCCCTTAGGAAAGGAAAAGGTATAAGAGAAGCAAAGACACCTTTATTAAAGAAATGCTTTTTCAGCATGCCATCCAATTATATCGAAAGCATAAATTAAGCTTGGGGAAAGCCGCAGAACTTGCTGGATATACCCGCCTGGGATTTATCCGGAAGCTAAAAGCGAAAATGAGCCGATCTTTGATTACGATGAAGCGCTTATTGATGAAATGATTAACAGCGCAAAAACTACCCCGCATATTGTTCAAGAGTAACACGTATGAACGCTTATTGATAAAAAAAGAAGATATGAAGTGTTTTAGGGGGGAGGAGATAAAATGGAGACTTCTTTAGATATAAAATTTGCAGAAAGCTCAGAGTCAATAGTTACTCAGCTTGGCTTTAAGGATTTGAAATCCTTTATCAAAAACCAGGCTTTGCTTATGCTTATGGCCAGAATCGAAAAATATGAGGCGGAGAGCAGGCGTTTTGAGGCCAAATACCATATGTCCTTTAAGGCATTTCAGATAAAAGTTGAAGGGTTGCAAAATAAAGAGGTGTTTACAGAAGATGACGATTACTTAGACTGGCGTTTTGCAAAAGAGGCGATTAATAGACTTGTGAGACAAAAACGAGAGTTGGAACATGCTTGATCTAATCGATAGGTACAAACGTTTTATTAAATCTTTCCATATTTTCCTGTATGAGCAGGAAGGAGAGATGCTTCGGTTTAAGGCGCAATTAACGTTCACGAACGACTCAAAGCTCTTCATAAAAGAATATCTTTTTGAAAACAAAGAGCGAAAGTATGCCTATCATTGGACAGATACCTCTGGAAATCTAATCTGTCGTTGGGACAATGCAAATCATTGGCCAGGAATTTCGACTTCTCCGCACCACAAACACACTGGCAATGAAGTATTTGAATCAACAGAAACATCTGTTGGTGATGTGTTGAATAGGATCAGCGAGAAATTGGAAGATAAATCTAAAGGCTGAACTGCATCATGGGAACCTCTCCATCTGCCATTGAAAAGGGGTGATCAAAATGCAGATATCTCCATTGAGAGAAATAGCGAATGAACTTCCGTTCTTCAAAACCGTGGATGACCGTGAAAGTCTATAGGAATTCAGAATAGGTTCCTGTAAATATCTTTGCGGTGTCCAATTTTGACAATCAGAATAAGCAGAACATCATCTTGAATCTCGTATATTATCCGATAATTTCCGACACGCACTTTGTGAAAGGGATTGTTCCCCTTCATCTTAGTTATATCCGGGTTTGGAAGCTTTTATGCAAGGCTGTCGATCTTTTCGCTTACGCGCTTTCGGTCTGGTTTCGGGATCTTTTTAAGTGCTTTTGCAGCAGATCTTTTA
>JAYEFW010000397.1:0-1707 GCA_034658795.1 Thermodesulfobacteriota bacterium | reverse complement strand
TACTCTCACTTTAACTGAAAGTATACAGGAACTCTGACCCACATTTCAATTTTTTCATTTCCTTTTATCGCGGGTTTGAATATCCAGTCCCTGACAGATACCGAAGCGGCTCTGTCTAAAACTTTATAACCACTGGATTTAAAAACCTTTAAGTCCCCTACCCTTCCGTTGGGTTTCACCATAACCTCAAGGACTACTGTGCCCTGAAAACCTCTTCTTCTGGCAATTAATGGATATTCTGGCGAAGGATTTTTATCATATATGGGAATGGCTTTTTTCACAGAGTTAAATCCCTGACTATCTGAGAAACTATGCTTTGCCTCAACAGAACTTCTATCCTTTAAAATGTCCTTTGCTGGTTCCTGAGCAAGATTATTTTTTTTTGAAATTATTGGGGGTTCTGTTTTCTTTTTTTTATCATCAATATTTGTTGCATTAGATGATCGTATAACATGTTTTTTCTTTTCCGGTTTAGATAAAAGCTTTTTTTTCTCTGCCTTTTTTTTATTTCTATCGACAGGCACATGCTTGTTGGCAACCGGTTTAGATTCAGATTTTTTCGGCTGCCTGGAAACCAATGTCATGGTCACAATGCGGGATTTCGGCTTTTCTGAGAATCCACCTCTTGTCCGGTCAAACTCTATCCCCAGAAAAAGCCAATGTATTCCAACAGCAATTATCGCAGCAATCAGAATTCGTTTCACGGTTGCCGGTCAGCCTCCGCCTGAAGAGAAATCCGATTCAGACCCGCCATCCTTATCTGATCTAAAATCCTGAATAACTTTTGATATGAAAGGGTTTGTTCAGCAAAAAGAAGAATGCCGGTATCCTTATCAATTTCAGCCTTTTCTTTTAAAAAACCAGCCAGGTTCTCAATGGAAATCAGCTTTTCATCAACATAAATCGTTCCGTCTGCTTTTACTGTCACAGATAGTGTTGATGTTTTTTCAATTCCTGCAGTGGAAGAAGCCGGAAGCAAAACCGGTAATCCACGATGAACGGCCATTGATAGCATTGCATATATAAAAAACACCAGCAAAAGAAAAACTATGTCAATCAAAGGCAGCATCTCAATACGCACTTTTTTATCTGTGTTCAGATTGAGCTTCATGCATGATCCCCCTCTTTCACACCAGAGCCCTGTATCAGCTTTTCATGAACGATTTCAAGACTGGTTGCGTATTTCTCTATATTAAGCACAGCCTTTTCAATGCGAAGATTAAAAAAATTATAAGGAAATACAGACAGGATCGCAATTCCCAGTCCGGTTGCCGTTGTGATCAGCGCCTGCGCTATTCCCGCAGTAACAGCCTGTGGGTGCTCTATCCCTGCTGAGCCCAGCGCCTCGAATGACATTATTATGCCGATAACGGTGCCAAAAATTCCCATAAGAGGCGCAACGGTAATCATGGTATCCAGCACGCCCATATATCGACGCAACCTCCTGATCTCTTCTGCGGCAGCAGATTCCATGGCCTTGGTCATGGAAAATTCTCTGTGAACAATGCCGGTTACAAGTATTTTGATAATAAAATCTTTTGACCCTTTTGTCTTAATTCTCACCGACTCCCAATCCCCTGCTCTGCATAACTCAAGAACCTCATCTATAAGATGCCGATCTCGATGCATATCTACACTTATCCAGAATAAAGCCCTTTCTATTATTACAGTAAGAACAAGAATCGAACAGGCCAAAAGCGGATACAT
>JAYEFW010000396.1:3134-7755 GCA_034658795.1 Thermodesulfobacteriota bacterium | reverse complement strand
ACATGGCAGAGGCATGGAACAACCTTGGCGTGGCACAGGACGAGTTTAATATGATTGAAAACGCTTCAAAGTCATACAGAAAGGCCATTGAGATACGGTCAGATTATGCATCCGCCCACTTCAACCTCGGAATCTCTCTTCAAAAGCTCAGGCGATTCAAGGAAGCCAAGGAACATTACAACAAGGTGCTTGAGACCAAGCCGGATGATGAGGCGGCAAAATTCATGCTCCAAAGCCTGGGGACATCGGCAACACCTGATGCCGCCCCGGTGGAACACGTGCGCAGGATCTTTGATCGGTGTGCCGGGACTTTTGAAAGGATCCTGGTTAAAGACCTAGAATACAAGACCCCTGAACTCCTGTTTGACCTTGTGTGCCCGTATCTGACTGAAGAAATGAATGTTCTGGACCTGGGCTGTGGTACCGGTCTGGGCGCTCAACTCTATCGGCCGTTTGCGAAAAAACTGATAGGTGTCGATGTATCGTCAAAGATGCTCGAAAAGGCCGCAGAGAAAAAAATCTACAACCGGCTCGAGGTTTTTGACATACTTCAAGACTGGGGCTTTCCCCAAAAATTTGATCTGATATATAGCTCTGACGTCTTTGTATATTTCGGGAATCTGGATACGATCATCAGGTCCGCATCTTCATATCTTGTTTACGGAGGGATCATTGCATTTTCAGTGGAAAGACTGGAAGACAACAGCATGGAGTACCGGCTCTTTCCCAGCGGTCGCTATGCACACTCACGGACATATATTCAAGATTGCCTAAGGCGTCATGGATTACAATTAATAGAGGAAACCAAAGCAGATATTAGGAAGCAGTCAGGAAATCAGGTCAAGGGATTATTAATTGTAGCAAAAAAAGAGGTGGGAGGATGCAAGGGCTGTTGTTTTCCAGACACTTATTGTCATGTTTGAAATAGATAGAAATTTATGAAGTTCCCCACATAACAAATCGCTGGAGAATCGATGGGAAAACGCTATCTGCATAAGAATTGTTTGATTCATGAATTGCGCGGTTGGAGCTCTTAACTATTTAACTTAGTAATTTCAATTGTGTATGCTATTCGGTTTTAAGAGGTTTTTCCTTCATGTGGTATGTATAAAAAAAGAATAGTCCGGTTCCAAGGATCATTATTAACGACCCAAAAGAAAAGGCATGTCTGAGCTGAAACATATCCATCATCAAGCCGGCGACAAGAGAGCCTGTAAGCATCCCGGAACTGTGAGCCATTGTAATAATGCCCATCACAGATCCCATGGCTTTTGTTGTATTACCTTTTAATACAGCCAAAGCCATCAGTGCGGGCATTGCAATACCGCCTCCGATTCCAATAAGTACATTGGCTATAAATAAATCCCCAAAGCCGTCTGCCCAGTTAAATAATAAAATTGCAAAAGCTATTATAAATCCTCCGATTAAGATCATAATTCTTTTGTTGAATCTATCGGCCATGTAGCCCATGGGTGTTTGCATTACACCGGCGATAAAGACTCCCAGCATTACAAGAATTCCGATATAAGAGCTGGAAAGATGAAATTCCGAATCCGCCAGAACAGGCAAGAAACCCCATACTACACCAACACATGCTGCATATGCGAATCTGAATAAAAAAAGACCTGCCAAATCTTTGTCTCTTAATAGTTTTTTCCATGATACAACCTCTTTTTTTCGTGAGACAGCTCGTTCAGACTTTGTTGGCGGAAGCAGAAAAAGGCATAAAGAAAAACCTAAAAAAGCAAGAATGCCCATACACAAAAATGATGTATTAAGACTGAAATGTTCATTTATCATACCTCCTGCTAAAGGCCCGAGGCTCAGGCCAAAAAACATAGACATGTTGAACATTCCCATACTCAGGCCTTCACTGCCTTCAGGTGTTATATCGCCCACATATGCCTGAATAACCGGTATCAGCATTGCGGATGATATGCCCTGGATAAAGCGCATTATAATAAGTGTTTCGACATTTTTTGAAAGGATAAAGCCTATAGAAATCAGGGCATACGCTAAAAGGCCCGCAACAATTAATGGTTTGCGGCCTTTTTTGTCTGAGAGTCTGCCGAAATATGGGAGGAAAAATGTCCTTGAAAGGGAAAATGCCCCGAATACCAGTCCAATGTACAAACCACTTGCGCCAAGTTCATAAGCATAGACAGGAAGAAGAGGGACTACTATGCCGACTCCTGTTACTGATACAAAAATTGAAAAGAACAGGACGGCAAAAATTTTCTTATCGGAAGTTGTCATAAATTAGCGCACCTTCGGTGCGGACATTTAAAGTGCCTAAAGTGAGCTAAAGTATATTAAAGTGCCTAAAGTTAAGGTATTCTGCCATTTTATATAAAGATTTCTTGAGTTAATTAATACATAGGGAAGTGTAACAGTTTTTCTTTCTATGTTATCAATTAGCACGCCGAAGGCGTACCACAACTTTAGGCATTTTAGGCACTTTAGCTCACTTTAGGCACTTTTTTATTAGGCACTTTTTACTCATCTATCCTACCGAATTGATTAGGCAAAAAATGGAAATTCCTATACTATGTATTTACTCTTTTTGGATGTTATCCAGAACGGATTCGATAAGATTTCTGATTTCTGTGAGCCTTTTCTGCGACAAGGCTTCGAAACGAAGCACAAGAACAGGCTGGGTGTTTGATGCCCGCACAAGGCCCCATCCATCGTCAAACAGGACCCTTACACCATCTATATCTATAACCTTATATCGTTTTTTAAAATATTCCGTTACTTTTTTTACTACTGCAAACTTTTTGTTATCCGGGCATTCGACGCGTATTTCCGGCGTTGAATAAGTCTTGGGAACATCAGATAAAAGCTCGGATATTGTCTTCCCGGAATCAGCTAATATTTCAAGAAGCCTGCAGGATGCATAAATAGCATCGTCAAAACCAAAATAGCGGTCGGCAAAGAACATATGACCGCTCATTTCGCCGGCAAGTTCAGCTTTTTCTTCTTTCATTTTCTTTTTGATTAAAGAATGACCGGTTTTCCACATTATAGCGCGGCCGCCGTTTTTTTCTATGTCATCATACATTGTCTTTGAACACTTTACTTCTGAAATGAAAACAGCACCAGGTTTTCTGGAAAGGATTTCCCTTGAAAATATAATCATGAGCTGATCTCCAAAGACAATATTTCCTTTTTCATCAATAACGCCGATCCGGTCACCGTCACCATCGTAACCTATGCCTAAATCCAGCCCCTTTTCCCTTACAAGAGAAATAAGGTCTTTCATATTTGCCTCTACTGTTGGATCGGCTTCGTGATTCGGGAAACTACCGTCCATATCGCAATATATGTCATGAACTTCACAGTTAAGGTTTTTCAAGATTGGCACTGCGACTACCCCGGCTGTGCCGTTCCCTGCATCAACGCCTATCTTCAGCGGTTTGGATATAGAGATATTTTGATCGATAAATTCCTTGTAAGGAGTGACAACATCAGCGGATGATAATGCTCCCTTCCCGCTGGCAAATGATTTTTCGTTTATTATGTCAAGTATTTTCAGGATATCCTTGCCATGAATGGAATCTAAACCAATACATAGTTTGAAACCGTTATATTCGGAAGGATTATGGCTGGCAGTGATCATAACACCGCCTTCCTGCTTGAGATGGGTGATTGAAAAGTAAAACACAGGTGTCGGACAAACCCCGATATCTATAACATCGCAGCCGGTTGACAAAAGCCCCTCAGTGATTTTTTCAGTATACAGATCCGAGGTTTCCCTGCAGTCACGTCCAACAGCAAGCTTTGAAGAACCATGCTGCAACAGATAAGTGCCGACTCCTTTTCCTATCTGTATTACATCGTCTTCTGTCATGTCCTTACCGGCAATGCCTCTGATATCGTATTCTCTAAAAATATTCGGATTCATGATTCTCCTTTCTATTTTCTATAGGCTCCAGATCAGCGTTGCAGCCCCAAGCAACCAGCAATAGGGCGCAAAATAGTACAAATGTCCCAGTTTAACCATATGAAGCAAAATTTTCAAGGCTATATAACCAACGATTCCTGCGATAACGGTTCCCAGCAATATTGTTTTTCCGGGGATATCTGTCTGGATAATGGTTGAGTTAAGACCAAGTATCAAAGCGCCCAGTATTGCAGGAATTGATAAAAGAAAAGAATAACGACCTGCAATTTCCCTGTTCATTCCCAGAAAGAGAGCCATAGAAATAGTAGCTCCGGATCTTGATATTCCGGGCATTATAGCCATGCCTTGTATAAGTCCTATCATCAAAGCATCTCTAATGCTTACTTTTATTAGAGGACGTCCTTCATTACTTATCTGCCTGGTAAACCAAAGAAGCGTACCGGTTACTAAAAGCATCACCCCTACTATCCAAACAGCTCCAAAGATCTGGTCAGCGATTTTGTGAAATAAAATTCCTAAAATGGCTGTAGGAATACTTCCAATAAGTATCAAAGCAAAAATTCTTATTTCTTCATTATCAGCAAAAACCGACTTCAAGTTTCCTGACGACTTAATTAAAGCCGGAAGTCGCAACAAAGTTTGAAGTATTCTTAGAATTTCTTTATAAAATACTATGAATACAGCTAATAAAGTTCCAAGATGAAGACTTATATCGAA
>JAYEFW010000396.1:0-3034 GCA_034658795.1 Thermodesulfobacteriota bacterium | reverse complement strand
TGCACATCATCACACGAATTTCTTCGGAATCATTGCGAATGATTTTCTTTTGGGCCGTTATGTTAAAGTGTTCGCTCATTTGTCTGAAAAATTCCATACTTGACTTTTTGGCCCTTTCCGACAGCAGTATTTCTCCGTCTTCTTTCAGATAGGTTCGAAAAAGCCTTAAAATTGGATAAAAGCTCTCTTCCTTATATATGGCTTCAGATCCTATTATTCTGTCGAAAGTTCCTTTTAATTCAGACTTGTTCCAGTCCAGTTCCTTTATTTCAAGGTTTGAAGAACAATTGTTTATATGAGCATTGGCATTCGCAAAATTCAGGGCATCATGATTGTATTCCGTCATCGTCACCTTATGGCCGAATGAGGAGGCAACTATCCCCACCAAACCGAGACCGCCGCCTATTTCAAGAAAGCGTTTTTCCGGATTTACAGGCATTGAAGCAAGATAATCTGCAAGAATAAAACAAGGTTCCCATATTTTAGCCCATAATGGAAAATTATTGAAAACATTCTCAGGATCAATAAATCTATCAAGTGCTTTGGGGACAAAAAAACTGAATTTGCGTTCCCTTACAACAACGTCAACTGTATCGGTTTCATATTCTTTTTGGAAAGATTCCATTGAAAACATATATCTGATTAACACTCCTATATTCAGATAACAGGGGTCGGGGATCAGGGGTCAGGGGTTGGAAACTTCTCCTGATCCCCGATCCCTAATCCCTGCCCCCTGCTATTTTATCCTTTTAAAACAGCCATCGGCCTTAACTTTGCTACCTTTTTTGAAATTCCTGCCCCATGAACCACATCAATTACCTGAGAAATGTCTTTATAGGCTTCGGGCATTTCTTCAGCCAGAGTGGATCTGCCGGTCCATCTGACAAGTATTCCTTTATCTTCAAGTTCGCGGTTTATAGCCCTGCCTTTGCCGGCTCTTTTAGCGGCTCGTCTGCTTAAAACCCGGCCGGCACCATGGCACGTTGACCCAAAGGTTTCTTCCATTGCCTTTTGGGTTCCGACAAGCACATAAGAAGCAGTTCCCATATCTCCTGGAATAAGTATTGGCTGCCCTGTTTTACGGTATTTTTCGCAGAGCCCCTCATGTCCGGCTGGAAAGGATCGAGTGGCGCCTTTTCTGTGTACACATACCGCCCGTTTTTTCCCATCCACAATATGGTATTCTTTTTTTGCTATATTATGACATACATCATAAACCAGATTCATGCTAAGAGCTGTTGGCCCCATACCGAAAACTCTTGAAAAAACCTCACGGGATCTGTGCAGCATGATTTGCCTGTTAGCCCATGCATAGTTTGCAGCACATGCCATTGCATTATAGTAGCGCAAACCTTCTTCTGACTGAATCATAGCGCAGGCAAGTTGTCTGTCCGGCAGATCAAATCCCAGTTTTTTGACATGTTTTGTCATGAATGCAAGAAAGTCGTCACAAACCTGGTATCCAAATCCCCTTGAACCTGAATGAAGTAACAATGTAACCTGATTTTCAAAGAGACCGAATGCTTGAGCAGCAACTTTATCAAAGATTTTATCAACTACGCCTATTTCAAGAAAATGATTCCCTGAGCCTAAAGTGCCAAGCTGCTTTCGTCCTCTTTCCAGCGCCCTTTGACTTACAGTTTCAGGGTCGGCATTTTGCATGCATCCTTTATCTTCTGTATGCTCAACATCTGAGTCTTCTCCAAAGCCATGCCTTACAGCCCATCTGCTGCCTTCTTTAAGAACTTTTTTTTCTTCTGCTACTGAAAGTTTAACAAAACCTGTTGAACCTACTCCGGAAGGAATATTCTGGTAAAGCGCATTTATAAGTTCTTCAAGCCTTGGCCTGACTTCCTTTTCAACAAGGGAAGATACTGATAGACGAACACCGCAGTTGATGTCATATCCTACTCCACCTGGTGAGATTATGCCATTTTCCCAGTCAAATGCCGCCACACCGCCTATGGGAAAACCATAGCCCCAGTGCATATCGGGCATTGCAAGCGATGCCTTTATAATGCCGGGAAGCGTTGCCACGTTTGCAACCTGCTTTAACGCTTCTTCCTGCTTGATGTCTTTAAGCATTGAAGCGTTTGAATATATAATGCCTGGCACGCGCATGGCACCGGTTTTAGGAAGCTCCCATCGGTATTCGTCTATATTTTTTAATTCAATGGTCATTTTTTCACCTGAGATGAACTCGTAAAAAGGTAATAGTTCAGCCACAAAGGCACTAAGACACCAAGATTATAATATAATATAATTCGTAACCGTGAACCGTGAACCGTGAACCGTGAACTGTCACATCAAATGTATTAAACATCAAATATTATCTGCGACATCCAGCGCCCGTCGGGCAGGCTTTTAACCTGAATCTGGTGGTACGTTACTGCCTTTATCTCATTTTTGATTTCATGACGGTCAGGATCATAAGGATCGAACTTAACTGTTGCTGTAAGTTCGTGTTCTGTCAAATAAGAAATATCCGTTGTTTTAACAAGCATTTCTTTGCATGTCCATAGATATAACAGTTCTCTCAGCCAGTTTACCATAGTATCTGGCCAGTCATCCCCGGTTATATGGACTTTATGTTCATTTAAGCCTTTTAAAGCATCGATATCTGCAATAAGATCAAACAATGCAAATGCGGCGTTAGCAAAAAGGTCTTTTGCATCAGCTCCAAAAACATGAATGCCGAAATCGGCTGTGTGGTCTATTGTCTCGTATTTCATTTAACCCAGCGTAGCAATAATTTCGCCTGTCCGTTCAGTATGATATCCGCCTAATGCTTCAACACGCTTTTTAAATTTTGCGGTGTTTATGGTTTCAAGCAGAATCCGGATATTTTTTGACTCGAAATGTTCTTTTGGAATTACAAGATCATACTGTTCTGTGACAACAGGTATAAAATTCAGATTAAGCGCCTTTGCAGCAGCATAAATTCCCAAACCCACATCTGCTGCCCCGCTGAGCACTGCAACCGCTACAGACATGTGAGTATATTCCTCATTTTCATATCCCCTTATTGCCCTGG
>JAYEFW010000395.1:0-1714 GCA_034658795.1 Thermodesulfobacteriota bacterium | reverse complement strand
AACCGTGAACCCGAGTAGTTGCAATATATCTTTCTTTTTCGCTGTAAATACAGCCGCAGTATTGCTGGCGATACAATTCAAGGCGTTTAGACTCTTCTATGCCTTCTTTCCAGCCGGCACGAAAATCCTGGTAGTAAAATGGAATGCCGACGGATTTTCCAATAGATTCTCCTATTGATTTTATTATATTATGCTTCTGGAATTTGCTGTATAAAAGAGTAGAAGAGAAACAATCAAATTTTCCGCGTTTTGCTGTCAGAGCTGTTGACCTCAGCCGGTCGTGATAGCAGTATAAACAGCGATTTGATTCTCTGAAAACCGTGTTTTGAAGAAAACCTTCCAGATCATAGGCTTCCTGGTAAATGACTTTTAGATTAATAATATTTGCATAATGTTCAAGATTTTCCTGCCTTTTTAGACACTCAGTGTAAGGATGTATATTATGTCTGTAAAAAAACCCCATTACATTATAGCCATCGTTGCGTAGAGTTTTTACGGGGTATATTGAACATGGTGCGCAGCATATGTGCAGCAGAATTTTCAATTTCTTTCTCCAAAAATCGCAGTTCCAATGCGGACAAGGGTTGCTCCTTCCTTTATTGCGACTTCAAAATCACCTGTCATACCCATGGATAATTCCTGCATTTTGACATTTTTTATTGCTTCATTCCTGATTTTATCTCGCAGCTCCCTCAGAGTTGAAAAATATGGCATGGCTTTTTCAGGATTATTGAAAAAGGGCGGCATTGTCATAAGGCCTTTTATGGATAGATTTTCAAATAAACAAATATTTTTTATCAGCTTTTGCGCATCCTCTTCATAAACACCTGATTTTGTTGATTCCATACTTATATTTACCTGGATCAGAATTTTTTGGATTTTGTTTATTTTTTTTGCCTGTTTATTTAATTCTTTAGCAAGTTTTAATGAATCTACAGTGTGAATCATATCAAAAAGTTTGACAGCGTATTTTGCTTTGTTACTCTGAAGGTGTCCTATAAAATGCCATGAAACAGGATAAGATGACAGCGCATTAATTTTATCTCCGGCTTCCTGAATATAATTTTCTCCAAGAATATCAGCGCCTGCCTTTATTGCTTCTCTGACCGTGTCTTTCGGCATGGTTTTACTTACAGCCACAAGGCGAACAGTATCAGGATCTCTGCCGCAATCAATGGCAGCCTTTTTGATACGTTCTTTAACATTACTTAGTCTTTTTTTAAGAGCTTCAGATTCCATGGTTTCTATTTATTAACCCCATTACACGTTCTTTTATAAGAAATTCTATGACTTCGCAAACAGGAAGACCTACTACATTTGTATAGGAGCCATTTATACTTTTTACAAGAAAGGTGCCAAGTCCCTGAATGGCATATGCACCTGCTTTGTCAAAGGGCTCGTCCGTATTAATGTACCATTCTATTTCATCATCAGTCAGGTTCTTGAAAAGCACTTCAGTTATTATGGTTTCTGAAAAAAATCTATTTCTGGCTTTACAACATATTGAGTAACCTGTAAGAACTTGATGTATCTTCCCGCTGAGTTGCTTCAACATAGCACGGGCTTCGGTTTTTGAAGATGGTTTGCCAAGTATAATACTGTCTATCAGGACAATGGTATCAGCTCCGATAACCCAGCTTTCAGGATATTTTTTTGATATGTCATTTGCCTTTGCTTCAGCCAGAGTTTTTACATAAATTTCAGGTTGTGATAT
>JAYEFW010000394.1:0-1721 GCA_034658795.1 Thermodesulfobacteriota bacterium | reverse complement strand
ATAATATCAGCTACATATTGACCCACTATCTCGTTTTCATAATAAACAGTTATGGGTTCTTCACTAAGAACATTTAAACCTGTCTTTCGCAATTCGATTATAAGGGCGTTCTGGTAGACCTTCTCAAGAAAACCAAAGCCCAAGACATTGTGAACTGTATAAGCCGCCTTGATTATCTTTTCAGTAAGATTGGAATACATCATTGGGGGTCCTCGTTTTTAGACACAGATTTCACTGATAATAACGTGAGAATATTTTTTAAAAAATCCGTGTACGTCCGTGAAATCCGTGTCCAAAATTAAAACTCCTTCTCCGTAGCCAGGCAAAGTCTCCCTGCTCCCGCTGCCTTGGCCACGTCCATAACCTTCACGGCCTTGTTCAGAATTACTGCCCGGTCCGCTCTGATAACGACAAGCTTGTTCTGGTTTTGCCCGATCATTTTTTTAATCCCGTTAAAGAGTTCGGCAAAAGAAACTTCCTCTGTTCCGAGAAATGATCTTCCTTGCTGATCTACAAAGACGGTAATTACTTTCTCGGTTTGAGGCGCAGCCGCCTTAGCCTGGGGAAGTTTGATCTTGATCCCTTCATCAACCATAAAATTGGTTGTAAGAAGAAAATAAATTAAAAGAAGAAACACGATATCAATCAGCGATGTCAAAGGCATCTGCACTTGGTAGCTCGACTTTTTTTTGCGGTGAACCAGCATGATAACATTCCTTGCTTCTTAAATTTCAGACTGTTAACTATTCGGTTTTGATCCCTTTCCTTTTTCCCACGGCCTTGATAAAAGTGACGGTCCCGTCCTGGAGTTGGGCCTCATACTCATCTACCCGGGAAACAAGATAGCTGTGAGCTACCATTGCGGGAAGCGCCACTGACAGGCCCAGGGCTGTTGTCAGCATGGCCTCCCAGATGCCTCCGGCGAGAACAGCGGCATTTACCTTGCCACCCATTTGTTGAATCACCATGAATGCCTTAATCATGCCGACAACCGTTCCGAGCAGACCGAGCAACGGGGCAATATTCGCGATAGTAGCAAGCGTCTGGAGATATCGGGAAAGTTCCCTGACCTCTCCCCCTGTTGAGTTAATAATAACAGTCTCTAAAGTCTCGGGGTCTTGATCTGCAACCTCAATGGCATCAGCAAGAACCCTGCCCATAGGCGATTCGTTTCCTCTTACCAGCTCAAGCGCTTTGGCGGATTTACCGTTTCTTACATGCTGAGCTACCTCTTTTACCAACCCATAACCGCGAATGTGCACCCGTGCAAAACAGATGACCCTTTCCACAAAAATAGCCAGGGCCACCACCGAGCAAAGGATAATGGGGTATACTAAGACGCCTCCCTTTGCAAAAAAATCAAACACGTTATTACCTCCCTTCTTTTTCCCAAATATCCGCTTCTCCATCAAAATTCAGATCCCTCGCGCGCTTCACCAGAGCCTCCGATTCGTCGTATTCTTCCCACAAATCCGCTTTTCCGTCGGCATTTGTGTCTTCCCCGACTCTAACGAGATTCCCTTTTTCATAGTAGTACCAGGTGTCTATACAATTGTCGTGATTATTGTCTTTTTCCGCCCGGATTGCCTCTTCAGCATCATTGTAGAACCAGGTGATTGTAAAACTGCCGGCGCCTTCTTCGTCCTCTTCGCTTCTAATAAGTTTCCCTTGAGCGTTGTAGTGCTCTTTCAGGTCCGGCTTTCCATCACCGTCTTCATCAA
>JAYEFW010000393.1:0-1726 GCA_034658795.1 Thermodesulfobacteriota bacterium | reverse complement strand
GGAATACTCTAATCCATTGCATGCGGTGGTGGCCATTGATGAAGTTAATGATCGTATTTTTGTTGTAACTGTTTATAGACCTTCAAAAGAAAGGTGGGAAAATGACTGGCGTACACGCAAATAAAAGCAAAATTTGCCCAAGTTGTGGCGGGTTATTAGAAGATGGGAAGGCGACTATTCCATTTGTGGTCAGTAGAAATATTGTAATTGTAGTAAAAAACGTGCCTGCTGAAATTTGTTTAGACTGTCATGAGCCTTTTGTGAGAGGTAAAGCAACTGACCAAGTTCTCGCATTGTTAAAGCACTTGAAATCGTTAAAAAGTGAAGTATCGGTTGTTACGTATTCACCAAAACAGTATGCATTAGCCTAAATGGTCAATAGCAGATTTGATATCAGACGATGCTAACAATGGCCTACTCGTGCCTATCAAGCAATAGCATTCAGTTACAGAAATGACATTAGATATTCCGCTGTATGAATTTGAAAAGACTTCAGCAACGGGAGGACTAACGGGACATGCATAACTTCATAAAAATAACTTTTATATGAACGAACCATAAGTCATGAAAGGATGTTGGACCATGCAAATCATCATATCCAAACTCAGTGGTAGTTTAATGATCGTCCTGGTTTTAGCGGGTGTCTTGGCATTGACTGTCAATCCCCGAATATCGGCAGCAGAAATCTCGGTCGACTCATATTGCCAACTCGCAGTCCAGAGCTTGCAACAGGATGTCTCAAATTTCCAGGAACTGATTGCACTTGTAAATCAGTACAAGGATGATCGTAAGACTTTGAACGAGCAGGAAGAAATAAAAAAAGCGGAATTCGACCAAGCAAAACAAGCTCTTTTCTCGTCATTTGGGATAACTGATACTGAATATGCAATGTATATGGGAGAAAATGGGCGAGTGGTGAATGCATATTTAGAGGCAAATCCTGATATAAAGCAGCAGATAGATGATCTGTCGGCTCAGGTAAGTTCACTCTTGGAGGAGTATGAAACGTTAAAGGGGAGTGGGGAGCCTGTGGAGCCGCCGTTGCCGTGATTTTTGATGAAACCGCAGATAAACGCTGATATTTATCCACGAAGGACACAAAGAAACACGAAGAATTAATTTTTGCCGCCCTCGTGCTCCGTGGTGAGAATTATATGTGCCAAAATGAAAGAACTTACTTGGAACGTATTTTGAGAAAGCTATCTGGAGTTATTATCTGAATATTTCGGAAGGGGTTTAGAACAAGCAAGTCTTCATCACCAGAAATTATGAAATTCGCTTTACCGCAGACAGCAAGTTCCAAAAACTTGTTATCTTTAGGGTCTCGGCATTCTGATATTGTTTCATCGATTTCAACAGGTGTTAAGTTAAGGATGAAGCTGGTGAGGAACTGCTTTCGTTCTTCATGTGAGATATACTGGTTAAATTTGTTTCGCGACAGAATTTTTTCTAATTCGGCAAAAGTGGATGAAGAAAAAAGAATGACTCCGTGCTTAATACCAATATTAAAAGCTTTTGATGGTTTTGAGCCTTCAAAGAGCATGGCACTGATGATTACATTTGTATCAAAAACTAAGCGCAATTGGCAGATACCTTCATCAGGGCAATTGCATCAAAATTTTAGACCTTTAAAAATCAAATAGTTACGTAATGCAGCAAGCAGCTTATCAGTGCTTATTTTTGAAACGGTATTTGCAACCTATTGATTTATTTAGAATCAAAAATT
>JAYEFW010000392.1:0-1735 GCA_034658795.1 Thermodesulfobacteriota bacterium | reverse complement strand
AGCGCATCCTTTGTAATAAAAAAGCGGTTTTTCCCAGTTTTTTCCCGAATAAATTTTAGACCATCTTCAAACTCACCGGTAAGCTTTTTGTAAAGATTATCAAGTGTAATGCCGGAATCAATCAATTGCTCAATAATGAAATCAATGGCATTTTCTTCCAGAACAACATTGATATCACTATTTTTAAAAAAATATAGCTCTATTTTTTTTATATCATCATAATATGACTTGATATTTTTTATTGCATTTCCGATGTCCATTATATTTTTGCAGTAATAAGAAGCAACTATATCAATACGGGATTGAGTAAGAGTAAGATTGTACTTATTGCTTAAATTTTTCTTATTTGTCGTTATATATTCATTAATAATTTTTTTTTCTTCAAGTTCCAGTCTTTCAAAGATTTGGTCCAGCTCTTTGGTATATGATATTTCTAAAAGTTTTTTTAGAGATCCTTTTGGATCATCCATTACAGAAACAGTTACAGGAAATTTTTTAATATTGGTTGAAGGCAGTTTGTTTTCAAACAAAAGCAGAGCTTTTTCAATTACACCTACCAGACCTCTTGCTCCTGTGTTTTCTTCAAAGGCGCGTTTTGCTAAAACACGAAAAATCTTGTCTTCAAATTTTACATCAATACCATATGCTGCGAAATCAAGTTTTTTCCCAAGGATTATGGGGTTGTTGGGATTTTTCAGAATTTCGTAAAGGTCGCTTTCATTCAAATTATCAAAAACAGCTTTTACAGGAAGCCGTCCTACAAATTCTGTTTCAAATCCGTATTCTATAAGATCTTCCGACTTGATATGCTTGAGAATATCAACTTCTTCCTGCGCGCTTATTATCTTTGCGCCAAAGCCGATACCCTGATCTTTCATGCGTTTTTTAATTATCTCCGAAATATCGCCAAAAGCCCCGCTCATGATAAACAGGATATTTTTGGTGTTTACAGAACGTTTGTCCCTTTTACCTGTTTTACGAAATCGTTCAATCTCCTGAATCATCGAAATCGGGTCATGCGGAACCTTTAAATCAATATCTGTCTCTTCCATGGGTTTAAGCAGAGCACGCTGGACACCCGTCCGTGAAACATCAGCACCAATTAACTGTTTGTTTGCAGCGATTTTATCGAGTTCGTCAATATAAATAATGCTATGCTGGGCGAGTTCAATATTGTCGTTTGCTTCCCTGACAAGGTCACGGATCAGATCTTCTACATCTCCTCCCACATAGCCTGTTTCGCTGAATTTTGTGGCATCTCCCTTTACAAAGGGAACACCAATTTTATTAGCTATCAGCCTGATCATATATGTCTTACCGACTCCTGTGGGACCGATCATAAGGATATTGTTCTTTATGCTGCCAACGATCTCGTTGATTTTTTCAGGTGAGACATTGGCCTGTTTTATCCGGTTGAAGTGAGTACAAATTTTTGTAGCAAGAATTGCTTTGGCATCATCCTGCTTAACTATATATTGATCAAGATAAGAGACAAGATCCTCGGGTATTAGATCGAAATTAATTTTCTGCTCTTTTTTGGGAGGCACTTCCGCCTCTTCTAAAGGTACTTCCTGGGGGAGAACTATTGGAGATACAATCTTAACGCTACCCCCAAACTTCTTGGACAGAAATTCACTTATTTCTTTTTCAATTTCTCTTGGGTCCGGCATTTTTTCATCATGTTCTTTCATAATTTTTAACTATAATCACATATATCAGAAAATGCAAGCAAGAG
>JAYEFW010000391.1:5329-7873 GCA_034658795.1 Thermodesulfobacteriota bacterium | reverse complement strand
ATAAGAGGGTTGTTAAGATGAACTTTAAAAAGTGGTTTTGGGATAGTGCCCTTAAAGGAAAAAATCTTCATTATAAGCTCTGTATAATATTTAGCCTCTTTTTTCTGTTTCCTGTAGTGGGATTTGTTATATTAGGAATTAAATATAACTTAATGAATAACCAATATGTTTTGCTGTTTTTTCTGGGTGTTCTTATTTTTTCATTGTTAGGATATACCATGCTAAGGAAGTTATTTGAAGATATAGTGGGTATATCCAAGGATATTTCTCAGAAAAACGCTGAACAATTTGGAGGAAATTTACAGACGGACACGGATGAAATACACAGCCTTGTACAATCTTTTGGCGCAATCGAGAATCAATTCAGCAAAACTTTCCAGCAGCTTCAAAAAAAGTCTTCTGAAATATCGGTACTAAAGGAACTTTCCGAGCTTTGCTATGTTACATTTGATCCAAATGAAATCCTTTATGTCACTCTGGAGCGTTCCCTGACATTAACTGATTCGGACGTAGGTTCTGTTATGATTTTGGATCGTAAAAGCGATTCGTTTGTTGTAAAGGCAACCATTGGAGCAGGGGAATATGTCAAGATAGATGACAGGATAGATTTTAATGCAAGCATCGCCAAGTATGCTGTAATCAATAAATCGCCTATTGTGGTAGAAAATATTGAAAAGGATACACGGTTCGGAAGGGCGAACCGTCCTCTATATTGCTCGAAATCCTTTGTTTGCATGCCGATCAAGACCAGCAAAGATATTGTTGGAGTGCTTACAATTTCGCGTAGAAATGATGATAAAATTTATTCACAGGACGATGTGGAGATTCTAACGCCCCTTTTGAGCAATGCTGCTTTCACATACGAAAACCTCACTCTTTTAAAGGATAATGTAAAGGGAGAACTTGTCCTGAAAACAGTTGAGAAAATTTTCAAGATAATAAACTCAAGTTTCAGAGACAGCGAACTTTTACATGCTGTTTTGAATGAAATTCATGCCGTAGTTCCTTTTAATCTTGCCATGGTTATGACCTTGGTTGAAAACGGTTCTGATTATATTACGATTTTTGAGTTGCTGACCAATGAGCAGACAAGCATTTCAAGGGGTACTCAATATTCCATTGAGCAAGGCAGTATAATTGACAAGGCGCTTAAACAGGAATCCATTCTGATTGTGAATGATACTGACGTACTTACCAGCGAGTGTGCAAAGGAATTATTTGTAAACCAGGGAAGCAAATCATGCTGTCTTGTCCCCATGAAGATAAGAGGGGTAGTTAAAGGGATATTTGCGCTATCTTCAAGTCATGCAAAAAACTTTTATAATTCTCAGGAGCTAATTGAATGGGTGGCAGGCGTGCTTTCTATTTCCATAGAACGTAATAGGCTATCCGAATCGGTTGTCAAACGCAACAAAGAGCTGGATTCAATAAAACAGATCGGAAGCGCCCTTGCTTCATCGACTTTTGATATGAACCAGGTACTTAAGTATACAATGGACATGATTCGGGAAGTTATGAACGTGGAAGCAGGCTCCCTTTTTCTTGTAGATGGAAACGAGCTTGAGTTTGCTGTTGCATTTAATATCAATCCTGAATTTCTGAAAGATCTGAAAGACCTGCGGCTTAAAATGGGTCAGGGAATTGCCGGTTATGTTGCGGCACAGGGAGAATCTATTATTATAAATGATTCACAAAAGTCACCGCATTTCTATCCTGAAATAGATAAGACTACAGGCTTTAAGACATTGTCGGCACTGTGTGTGCCGATGATTTCCCAGGGAAAGGTGATTGGAGGCCTCGAAGTACTCAATAAAATAAACGGCGATTTTGGCTCTAATGATGAAGACCTCCTGAAGTCAATAGCCTCATCGGTAAGTATTGCCATTGAAAATGCCCGTCTTTACAAAGAAACAGTTTCAATGGCCGAACATGAGCGCGGAATAAGGAGCATGTTTCAGAAATTTGTACCCAAGGAAATAGTTGATAAGATTGTTTATGGCACGGAAACAGGTGGGGAAATGCTTGAGGAGGTAAAGACTCTTACCCTGCTGAATATTGATATCAGGGAATTTTCAAGGATTTCAAGAGAAATCGGCTCTCAAAAAACGGTTCCTCTGCTTAATTGTTTCTTTTCCGCTATGGGAGGCATAGTGTTCAAACATCACGGTATTGTTGACAAATATCTGGGTGATGGGCTGCTGGCGCTTTTTGGAGCGCCTGTTTCAAGCATAATGGATGCGGATAATGCTGTGCAGGCAACGCTTGAAATGAAGAACTCGCTTGCAACTCTAAATGATTATTTTGCCAGGGAATTTGGCGTTTCCATAAATATAGGCATTAGCGTTCATACGGGTGAAGTTGTTGTAGGCAGCTTCGGCTTTGAGATGAAAATGGATTATACGGTTATCGGCGATTCTGTAAATGATGTATTTAAGCTTCAGGAGCTTACCAAATCCATTTCGAACAGTATTTTAATCAGTGAGAAAACCTGCCATTCCGCACGGTCCCACCTGGAAGTGCGTGATATTGATACCACATTCAGGG
>JAYEFW010000391.1:0-5229 GCA_034658795.1 Thermodesulfobacteriota bacterium | reverse complement strand
TGATTAAGCTCTGTGGAACAATTTTGAAATTGATTGTTTTCCTTATGGTTGTCGCTGTAACTTTCTCACCAGCCTGGGCAAAGCAGGTAACCGACCAGTTGGGGCGCCAGGTTATCCTGTCTGATGATCCGCAGCGTGTGGTTTCCCTGGCTCCGAGCATTACTGAGATAATTTTCGCTCTCGGACAGGAACACCGTCTGAAGGGGGCGACTCGTTTTAGCGACTTTCCTCCTGAGGCAATCAGTCTTCCCAAAGTTGGTTCTTACGTTCAACTTGATCTTGAAAGAATTGTAGCTTTAAAACCAGATCTGTGTATCGCGATAAAAGATGGAAATCCAAGGCAAACAGTTGTGCGGCTGGAGTCTTTGGAGGTTCCGGTTTATGTGGTTGATCCAAGGAATCTGGAAGCAGTGACCGAAACGATTATTGAAATAGGTGATTTGCTTAATGCCACGGAAAATGCAGAAAACCTGGTCAATAATATGCGTTTGCGTATTAACAGGGTGAAGTCAGCGGTAGAAAAAAATTCTCATCGTCCCGGTGTTTTTTTTCAGATTGGTATTTCACCTATAGTTTCTGTGGGAACAAATACATTTATACACGAACTAATAGTTCTCGCAGGAGGTGATAATCTTACTAAAGGTCCCATCCCCTATCCCAGGTTTAGCCGGGAACAGGTGCTATCTCTTGCTCCTGAGGTTTTCATTATAACTTCTATGGCAAGGGGCGAGGTGTTTGAGCGCGTAAAAATCGAGTGGAGCAGATGGACTGAAATGCCCGCCATAAAAAACCGGCGTATTTTTCTCGTGGATTCCAATCTTTTTGACCGTCCCACTCCCCGCCTGGTGGATGGTCTTGAAGTGCTTGGGCGGCTGATTCATCCTGAGCTATAGACTTGATAGTATAGGGACTACCCAAACTTCAGTTCCGTTTGCTTGTGTTTTATGCTGAGTTGCTGAGCGGTTTTTTCTTGAACACATTGAAATATTTCCCTTTGTTTATGAAAAGATATATGATATAATATAAAAATTCAGGTGGACAGACTGAAGTTGGAAGGCTGTCAGGGAGCTTCAATCCCTCTGAGCAACTATAGACTTTCAGATAAATTTGATATAGGAGTTCTGTTATGGAGAATATAGGCAGGAAAACCATCAAAGTTGAAAAGAGAAAATTTACACGTTTTAAAGTTAAAAATCTTTCTTTTGCTTTGTTAAAGTCTGATTCTTATGAAGAGCTTGGGGAAATTATTGATATAAGCAAAGGAGGCCTTGCCTTTCAATATCTTGTTGGTGAAAATCAGATAAAAGAGGCTTTTGAATTAGATATAATTCTTGCGGGCGATGACTTTCATATAAAAAAATTACCGTGCAAAACAATTTCTGATTTTGAAATGACTAATAAAATATATTTCAGCTCTTTAAAAATGAAACGGCATAGTATTAAATTTAGTGAGCTTGATAATAATCAAATACCCGAATTGGATTATTTCATTAAACAGTACACAATCAGTGAGGCACAGGCTATCTGATTGATCTCAAAAGGATCGCAAATATGAGCATGGAACGAACATCAGAGGTTGATCGCAAGACTAAAGAAACAGCTATCAATATTAAAATGAATCTGGACGGTAAGGACAAACATGAGATTTCAACCGGGATTCCCTTTTTTGATCACATGCTTACGCTTTTTGCTGTTCACGGCTTTTTTGATCTAAGCATATCCGCCAAAGGAGATATTGAAGTCGATTTTCATCATACAGTTGAAGATGTGGGGCTTGTATTGGGAGATGCACTTGATAGAGCTCTTGGCGACAGAAAGGGGATAAAAAGATATGGCTCTTCTGTAACACCTATGGATGATGCTTTGGCATCGGTTGCCATTGATTTGTCAAAGCGGCCTTATCTGGTATTTAATATTCCAAATCTAAAAACTACGGGCAGTACGTTTGATTTTTCCCTTGCAAAGGAATTTTTCAGGGCATTTTCTACTATGGGAGGGATGAATCTTCATATAAATGTCAGCTACGGCGAAAACGAACATCATATTATAGAATCAATTTTCAAGGCCGTCGGCAGGGCGATGGATCAAGCCGTTTCTTTTGATGAGCGTATTACAGATGTACGTTCTACAAAAGGCATATTGTGATCGGGGAGCAGGGATAATGGTTTACGGTTCACAGTTAACCGACAACTGTAAACGGTTACCATGATCTTTCGCCCAAATTTTGTGTCAAACTTGACATTCCTAAAAAGAAGTAACTGATTCTTTTATGATACAGAAAATACATCATGATAATATGCGCAGCCTGGTTGGAATCGGTATTATTACGTTAATTTTATTATTATCTGCCTGCAAATCTGATGTGATTATTCCTGAAACACCCGCAGTAAAATCCGGTATAGAAAAATTATTGATTTTGCCTTTTAAAGATTTATCAACTTTATATGGCAAAAATGTTAATGTCAGGTGTCCTTTATGCGGCAATGTTTTTTCTACAGGAGATGTGGAAACGTTTGCAGTTGATGTTCTTACAGATCGCCTGATTTCTATAATTAAAAGCCGCAAAGATTTTGAACTTATACCTTCCGGTCAGGCTCAGGGGGCAATGTCTCTTTTGCTGGCGGAAGATAAAAAAGAATTATCGGAACGTGATATATTAGTTAAAATCGGGCGTGCTCTTTACGCGGATACAATACTGGTAGGGCATGTTTATCGATTCAAGGATAGAGTAGGGACGCGGTATTCAGTTGATTCGCCTGCTTCTGTTGCATTTGATATTCATCTTGTAGATGTTTCAAATGGCAGTATGTTGTGGGTAGGTCATTTTGATGAAACCCAGCGTCCATTAAGCGAAAACCTTTTTAAGATCGGCACATTTTTAAGAAGAAAGGGAAACTGGATTACTGCAGAAGAAATGGCTTTCTCAGGCCTTGAAGATGTGCTTCAGACATTTCCGGAACTATGATTATTATACCAGCAGTTGATATAAAAAACGGTAGCTGTGTCAGACTCCTTCAGGGGCGTATGGATGAAGAAACAGTCTTTTCTGATAGTCCCGCGGCTATGGCAAAGAAATGGGAGTCGGAAGGCGCCGAAATTATTCATGTAATTGATCTTGATGGCGCTTTTAAAAAAAGTCCTCAAAATTTTGATTCAATCAAAAAAATAATTGAAAGCGTTGACGCCCATATTCAGGTTGGAGGTGGAATAAGGGATAAAGAGACAATAACCATGTTCCTTGATATCGGGGTAAAAAGGGTAATTATCGGAACCGAGGCAATCAAGAATTCCAGTCTGGTTAAAGATGCCTGCAGGGCATTTCCAGGTCAGATTGTTATTGGGATAGATGCTCGAAACGGATTTGTTGCTATTGAGGGATGGACTAAGACAACACAGGTTAAAGCCGTTGATCTGGCAAAGCAATTTGAAGATTGTGGTGTTGCAGCAATAAATTTTACCGACATACATAGAGATGGCATGCAAACCGGGCCGAATATTGAAGAAACCAGACGCCTGGCAGAGGCTGTATCAATACCGGTAGTTGCTTCAGGCGGTGTTTCAACAATAGAGGATATAAAAAATTTAATGCTTTTAAGAGAGGTCGGGGTAGTTGGCGTTATTACCGGAAGAGCATTATATAGCGGGACCCTGAACCTTAAAGAAGCTATTGAAGTTTCAAAATTACAAGTGCCTAAAGTATATTAAAGTGCCTAAAGTTAAGGTACGCCTTTGGCGTGGCTATAGATTTTCAGGGCTTGGTTATAAGTTCAGATAGAAACAAAGCTGTAAAGTAAAAAAAATAAAATTGGCAGTGCCGAAGGTGTATTCATTAACTTTAGGCACTTTTTTAATATTATATCTTGACAAAATATTATTGATAGTTATTTTAAAAGATTAAAATAATTATTAATAATATGTTATAGTTTAGCTTTTCATGAGATACTTCTTTATTGACAATTCAGATCTTCAACTAAGTCAGATTGAGTATATAAAGGAGTTTGCTAAACTTCATTCCTTAACATCCTGCCGTTATTATCTTTTTTCCCTATTCCATAGTTTATGGGGGTGCTTTTGTTGGCAGTTTTTATTCCTGAAGATAAGATTTCAGAAATTAAAAATAGCGTTGATATTGTAGATATCATTTCAGATATAGTTCTTCTTAAAAAAGTTGGAAGAAACTATGTGGGCCTTTGTCCATTTCATACCGAAAAAACGCCGTCCTTTACTGTAAGTCCCGAGAAACAAATATTCTATTGTTTTGGCTGTGGTACTGGTGGAAATGTATTTAATTTTTTGATGAATCATGATGGTCTTTCATTTTTTGAGGCGGCAAAAATGCTTGCCAATAGATATGGCGTTGAGATTCCGGCTCAGACAATGTCGCCGGAGCAAAAAAGGCGGATTTCCGAAAGAGAAAGCTTGCTTGCTGCAAATAAACAGGCAATGGATTTTTTTAAACATAGTCTTTTAAGTGATAATAGAGGAAAAATTGCGTTAGAATATCTTAAAAAACGTGGGATTGAAAAAGATAATATCACTAAATTTAATCTGGGATTTGCTCCTGCGGGCTGGGATAATCTTATAAATTATTTTTCAAAAAAAAACATATCGCGTGAACTTGTTGAAAAGTCCGGGTTGATTATTAAAAGGAAGAGTGAAAACGGCTATTATGATCGTTTCAGAAATCGTATAATATTTCCGATTTTCGATGTCGGTAAGCAGGTGTTAGGTTTTGGGGGACGAGTAATGGATGATTCCCTGCCTAAATACCTGAATTCTCCAGAGACATCTGTTTACAACAAGAGCCGGTCTCTTTATGGATTGCATATTGCAAAAGAGCACTGCCGGGCAAGTGAAACGGTTTACATTGTTGAAGGATATTTTGACCTGTTAGCATTACATCAGCATGGAATTCTGAACTCCGTGGCAACACTGGGCACTTCTTTAACCCAGGGGCATGTCCGGATTCTTAGAGGATTTGTTGGTAAAAATGGCGGATTTATTCTGGTTTATGATTCTGATGAAGCTGGCATTAAGGCAGCGGAACGAAGCATAAAGGTGTTTGATAAAGAACATGCCGATGCACAAATTCTTGTATTACCCGAAGGATATGATCCTGATTCATATCTTTTTGAATTTGGATATAAATCTTTTATGAATGCTGCGTCAAAGGCTAAAAGTATAATTCCTTTTCTTATTGATTCTGCTGTAAAGAAGTATGGACTTTCC
>JAYEFW010000390.1:0-7876 GCA_034658795.1 Thermodesulfobacteriota bacterium | reverse complement strand
AAAATGGCCGGTCAGGATGTTGAAATCGTAGAGGAAGCGATTTTGCGGCAATGCGATTTTGAATTTTTAGATTCTGTTAAGGATTTGGTTGCCGACTGTGATGTTGTTCTTTCGCTTGCCTGTGGTGTAGGCGTTCAGGCCATGGCGGAAAGGTATCCTGATAAAATGATATTGCCTGGTCTTAATACTACTTTTATGGGCTTGACCGAGGAAATGGGCGTCTGGTCGGAACGTTGTGCAGGATGTGGAGATTGTATCCTGGACAGGACAGGAGGATTGTGTCCCATTGCCAGGTGTTCAAAAGGCCTCTTAAACGGGCCTTGTGGTGGATCTGTGAATGGCAAATGCGAAATCAGTCCTGATGTTGATTGCGTATGGCAACTAATAATTGATCGTTTGAAAGCTCTAAATCAACTGGAAAAGTTAGAAGAAATATTTCCCATTAAAGACTGGAGTGTTAGCGGGCATGGAGGGACGCGGAAGATTATAAGAAAGGATCTCACTGCCTGAAAAATGTTTTCTGATTTTGGATCAATATTAGTAGTCGGCGGGGGCATTGCTGGTATTCAGGCATGTCTTGACCTGGCTGATTCGGGATATTTTGTTTATCTAATTGAAAAGTCGGCGTTTATCGGCGGCAAAATAGCGCAACTTGACAAGACATATCCTGTTAACGACTGCCCTTTTTGTATCAGGTATAATGAGCATATGGAGTGTGCATCACATACAAATATAGAGCTATTAACCTTATCTGAAGTTAAAGATATTAAAGGTAGTTCAGGAAGTTTTAAGGTAACAATAGCCCAGCATCCGAGATATGTGGATATTGAAAAATGCACTGTCTGCGGCTTGTGTGCGGAAACATGTCCCGAGGAGGTTAATGACGAATTTAACGAGGGCCTGGGAAAAAGAAAAGCTGTCTATCTGGAGTATCCTGAGGCTGTGCCCAATAGCTATGTAATTGACAGAAAAAACTGCCTTCATTTTGCAGAAGAGGGTTGCAGTATTTGTCGGGAAGCCTGCAATGAAAACGCCATAGATTTTGATAAAAAAGAAAAGAACATTACTCTTAATGTCGGATCAGTTATTCTGGCGACAGGTTTTGATTCCGTTGTTCCATCATATTGCGAATATATTAAATTTCCAAATGTTATTACCAGCATGGAATACGAGAGAATTCATAGCCTGAATGGCCCTTATGGCGGTCATTTGATACGGCCTTCTGATAGAAAAGAGCCCAAAAACATTGCATGGCTTCAGTGTATAGGGTCAAGAGATATGAAACATAACTATTGTTCAACGGTTTGCTGTATGTATGCCGTCAAGCAGGCCATTCTTGCTAAACGAAGCAACAGAAAGTTGAACACTACTATTTTTTTCATGGATATGCGGGTATGCGGGAAGGATTATGAAAGATATTACAACCGTGCAAAAGACGAGGATGATGTTCGTTTTGTTCGATCAAGGGTGCATAACGTTTTCCCTGTGGATGGTACAGATAACCTTTTAATTCGTTATGCCGATGAACAGGGAAAGATATTTGAAGAAATATACGATATGGTCGTTCTTTCGCTTGGTTTAGAACCTTCTCAGGATGCTGTTAAGTTAGTGCGTGATCTTGGTATTAGTCTTGACAAAAATAATTTTGTTGAAACCAGTAGTTTTGCGCCGGTTAATACATCCATACCGGGCATTTATGTCTGTGGCGCCCTTAATGCTCCAAAAGATATTCCTGAATCAATAACCGAGGCCGGCGCAGCCGCCTGTGCTTCATCACTGAACATAGCGGCATACAAAGCAGCATCGCGTGAGCCCCTGGAAGAGACAGGGCAAAAGCCGGCATCAACAGGGCTTATTGTCGGCGGAGGTGTGACCGGCATGGTAAGCTGCCTGTGTCTGGCTGATCAGGGATATAAGGCATATCTGGTAGAAAAGACCGATAAGCTCGGCGGACATGCTCTTAAACTGAGGAAGACTTTTAATGGCGAAGATGTAACGTCATATGTTAAAGAACTTATAGATAAAGTAGAAAATCATCCTCTGATTGATGTTTGTCTTAATTCCGAGGTTAAACATACAGATGGATATGCAGGTAATTTCAGTACCAGGATAGCAATCTCAAGTTCAACTAAAACAAAAAATATCAGGCATGGCGTTACAATTATATCAACCGGGGCAAATCCGCTTAGAACTGATGAATACCTTTATGGAAAAAATTCCAGTGTTTTAAGCTGGTTCCAGTTAGATAAAATGTTATCCGAAGAACCCAATACAATCAAAAAGGCAAATGCCTGGGTCTTCATACTTTGTGTAGGCTCAAGGGAACCTGAAAGGCCATATTGCAGCAAGATTTGCTGCTCCAGTGCACTTCGAAATGTCCTGGAGCTCAAAAAGCTAAATCCGGACATGGAAATATATGTGCTTTACAGGGATATGCGGACATCCGGGCTAATTGAATATTTATACACAGAGGCCAGGGATAAAGGGATAGTATTTATCAGATATAAACTTGACGGCAAACCAGAGGTGGATGAAGACCAGTATGGCAGGCTCAAGGTGCGGATTCTCGACAATATTCTTGGAGAACATATAATAATTCAACCTGATTTTATAATTTTGCAGACAGCGATTGTTCCTGGAAATAATGAAAATTTGGCAAAGCTTTTTAAGTTGCCTGTTAATCAAGATGGTTTTTTTAGTGAAGCCCATAAAAAATTTAAACCAGTTGAATTTTCTGCAAAGGGTATTTATTTTGCGGGCCTTGCTCATTACCCAAAGCCCATTGATGAAACTATTTCTCAGGCACAGGCTGCCGCAGCTAAGGCTGTAACCGTTCTTTCTAAAGAATACATTACAACCGGTAATGAAGTCGCATCAATTGATCTAAAATTATGTGCCGCATGTCTGACATGTGCCAGGATTTGTCCTTCCGGTGCGGTGATCATAAATGCTATAGGCAAGCCATATGTTGAACCGGCAAAATGTCGGGGGTGCGGCATCTGCGTTGTTGAATGCCCGACTAAAGCTATTATTTTAGAGCATTTCAAGAACGATCCGATATTAACTGAGTGCGAAGCGTTTTTGGAACCGTTCACGGATTATGTCCAATGAAAGGTAAATTTGAGCCTTTAATTATTGCCTTTTGTTGCAATTACTGCCCCTCTTGCTCAGTCGACCTGGCAGAGTCGGCAAAATTGCAGTATCCGCCTAACATAAGGATAATTAAGGTGCCTTGCATAGGAGCAGTCGGGACAATACATATTCTTAAGGCTTTGGAAAACGGGGCCGATGGCGTGTGTTTGATGGGATGCCTGGAAGGAAATTGTGAGTATTCGACTGGAAATTTCAGGGCAAGGAAGCGAGTTCAATATGTTAAAAAATTACTTGGAAAGCTATCGATAGAAAAAGAAAGATTGGAGATCTATAATCTTTCAGCCGCTGAAGCCCACAGGTTTTGCAAGCTGGCCGGAGAAGTAACTGAAACAGTCAGAACTTTGGGCCCAATACCATTGAAAATAGATAACTCTAAAATATAGGAAGAGTGATGATTATGAAATCGGGCAGTAATCTAGAAAAAATATTATCCAGCGGACAGTTTTCTGTAACTGCTGAATGCGGTCCTCCAAAGGGCACCTCTGCAAAGGTGATTCAGAAAAAGGGAGAACTCCTTAAATCCCATTGCGACGCCTTGAATGTTACTGATAACCAGACGGCAATCGTTCGACTGTCAAGCTTGAGCGGGAGCGTAATTTTAAAACAGGTTGACGTAGAGCCGGTAATGCAGATGGTCGTGCGGGATCGAAACCGTCTTGCTATTCAAAGCGATATCTTAGGGGCTGTTGCGCTGGGGATTCGAAATGTTTTGTGCCTTTCCGGCGATCATCAGAAGTTTGGCAACCATCCCACAGCCAAGGGTGTATATGATATTGATTCTATGCAGCTTCTTCAAACATTAAAACATATGCGCGATGAAAAGAAATTTTTATCCGGAGATGATATATCAGGAGACGTGCCGCTTTTTCTTGGAGCGGCAGCTAATCCTTTTGCCGATCCTTTTGAATTTCGCGTTATCCGACTGGCAAAAAAAATCAAGGCTGGTGCGGACTTTATTCAGACGCAGGCCATCTTTGATGTTCCTAAATTTATCAGATGGATGGATATGGTCAGGGACCGCGGCCTGGATAAAAAGGTACATATTCTGGCCGGAGTAATACCTGTAAAGTCCGCAGGCATGGCACGTTATATGAAGAATAACGTATCCGGATTAAGTGTGCCTGATGAATTAGTTGATCGGATGGCGAATGCAAAAGATGCAAAAGAAGAGGGCGTAAAAATATGTCTTGAGATTATTGAACAGATAAAAGAGATCAAGGGAATTCATGGTGTTCATATAATGGCTGTTGCCTGGGAAGATATTGTTCCGGGCATTGTGGAAAAGGCAGGACTGATGCCAAGGCCGGCCGTATAATATAGGGATCATGGATCAGGGCTTAGGGTTGATGGAAACAGAAAACAGGAAAAAATTGGCGGGCGCTTCAGGTCACGAAAAAGTCGTGAATCGTGAACCTGAGTAGTTACCAAGCAGGTATATAGGGGGGAAAATAATGGCTTTTGAGGTACCAAAGGTTTCTTACACAGGAAAAATAAGGGAAATTCCGTTGGGACGGGAAGGGAATACAGTTATTGTTGGTGGTGAATCGTGTTATCCGTTTCATCTGTTTGAAGGCGAAATGCCCAATCCTCCGAAGATAGCAATGGAGGTTTATGACAGTGAACCCGAAGACTGGCCTGATACGGTATTGGAACCGTTTGCCGACGTTATTAAGGAGCCTGCTGCATGGGCTCGTAAATGCATTGACACATATGGGGCGGAAATGATTGCATTGCAACTGGCTAGCACCGATCCCAATGATAAGGACATTTCAGCCGACGAGGCTGCTAAAATCACTAAAGAAGTCTCTGATGCGGTGGATGTCCCAATGATTGTCTGGGGATGTGGCAATGTTGAAAAGGATACTGATGTATTAAAGGCGGTTTGCGAGGCTTGCGAAGGCAAGAACTTAATTATAGGCCCTGTTGTAGAAGGGAACTATCGTGCGATTGGGGCAACGGCTATAGGCTATAAGCATACTGTGCTTGCTTCAACGCCAATTGATATAAATCTTGCCAAGCAGCTTAATATTCTTTTAGGGAATTTAAATGTGCCGGATGAAAAGATTATTATTGATCCGTCAGTCGGGGCTTTGGGATATGGACTTGAATATTGTTACAGTGTAATGGAACGGATTCGAATGGCAGCGTTGATTCAGGAAGATGAAAGGCTTCAGTTTCCAATCATTTCTAATCTTGCCAGAGAAGTGTGGAAGACAAAAGAGGTTAAAGTACCTGAATCGGAAGCGCCGCTGCTGGGAGATATGAAAAAGAGAGGTATATTGATTGAGGCCTTAACAGCTCAGTGTGTACTCCTTGCCGGAGCTGATATTCTGGTGATGAGACATCCTGAGGCGATTAGTTTGGTCAAAGAATCAATTAAAGATTTAATGACTGAAAAATAGAAATTTCCTTTTAGCTATCAGCTATTATAGACTTTCAGATAATTAATTTCACAAGGCCAGAAGGAGGAAGGCGTATTAGTTATACGTCGACGACTGATAACACAGTGAAATTAATTATCTGAAAGTCTATAGCTAACTTTATGAGAGGGATAAACAGTGTCTAAGATAATTTGTTCGGCAGCAATTCGAGGTGCCCACAAAATTGTGGGTATGGCAGAGGAAAAATACGAGGAAGCATTGAAGAAATGGGGGCCTGATCAAGAGATCGGCTTTCCGAATACCACGTATTATCTTCCGATTATTTACGGGATGCTTGGAATCCCTGTAGAGACATTGGGAGATGTTCGCCAGATACTGGACAAGTGCAAAGAGCTTGTCCCGCCGCCTGTAGGCGATAAGGTCTGGCTTCCCTACCTGGCTCCTGCACTTGAAGCCGGCATGGCTACCTATTTTGCAGAAGAGATCATTGAGGCGATACTATATCTGGAGCAGCCCGATTTTTACACAAAGGCAGAGGACCCGCTTCCCGACAACATATGGCTGGGAGCAGCCGACGACGTTATAATGCGAAAACGCGGCGTGGAATTTGTTGATGGCACCGCACCGGGGTTTGCTGCGATATTAGGGGCTGCGCCGAGCATTGAGATTGCGGCAAAGATCGCAATAGAGCTTCAAGAAAAGAATCTATATGTGTTTATGTGCGCCGACCACGAAGGCAAAACCATGTCAGAGCAGTTGGTAGAAGCCGGAGTTCAGGTCGGTTGGCCAACCCGGCTGGTTTCTTTTGGGCCGAGTTACAGGGCAGCCGTGTTTGCCATAGGATTTGCAACACGTGTCGCCATGTCCTTTGGCGGGATTAAGCCCGGAGATTTTAAGGGAAACCTTTATTATAATAAAGAGAGGGTATTTGCCTTTGCAATGCCGCTTGGGACCGTGAGTGATGAGTGGTATGCTAATGCGGCAGGGGGTATTAACTGGGGATTCCCGACCATAGCTGACACACCGATTCCTGAAATTCTTCCGACAGGGATCTGTACGTACGAGCATGTAGTCAGTAATGTCCCCCACGATAAGATTGTGGCCAGGGCTATTGAAGTTCGGGGTCTTAAGGTTTCCATCACCAAAGTGGATATTCCCATGTCTTACGGTCCTGCATTTGAGGGAGAGCGTATCCGCAAGGATGATCTCTATTTTGAATGCGGTGGTGGAAGAACTCTGGGAGTTGAACTGACTGTTTCAAAAGACATGTCAGAAGTTGAAGATGGAAAAGTTGAAATGATTGGTCCTGATCTTGATGAGGTTAAAGAAGGGGATAAGCTTCCGTTTGCAATGCTTATAGAGGTGGCCGGCCGGAAGATGCAGTCTGACTTTGAGCCGATATTAGAACGCCAGATTCATCATCTCGTCAATTATGTTCAGGGCATAATGCACATCGGACAGAGAAACATTATGTGGATCCGGGTTGGCAAGGCCGCTGTTGAAAAAGGATTTTTGCTCAAACACCTCGGCACAGTCATGCATGCCAAGTACCATCAGGATTTTGGAGGTATTGTCGATAAAGTCCAGGTTAAGATTTACACAGAAGAAGAAAATGTCAAAGAAGTTTTAGCGCAGGCAAAGAGAGTATATAAAGAGAGAGATGAGAGAGTTGAAGGCATGACCGATGAAATAGAAGAGACCTATTATTCATGCACATTGTGTCAGTCTTTTGCTCCCAGCCATGTATGCATAATTACCCCTGAACGCGTAGGGATGTGCGGCGCTTATAACTGGCTTGACTGTAAGGCTTCTTTTGAAATCAATCCTACAGGCCCGAATCAGCCTATTATAAAAGGGGAATGTACGGAACCCGTTCTTGGGCGGTGGAAGGGAGTTACTGATTTTGTAAATAAAGCATCACGCCAGAAAGTTGAGCAGGTAAGCGCTTACAGCCTGATGGATTTTCCAATGACGGCATGTGGCTGCTTTGAGTGTGTAGCCACAATCCTTCCCATGTGTAATGGCATTATGGTAGTAAATAGAGATTCTATGGGAATGACACCATGCGGAATGAAATTTACGACTCTTGCCGGCATGGTAGGTGGTGGAAACCAGACACCCGGTTTTCTTGGCGTAAGTAAGCATTATATTTGCAGCAGGAAGTTCCTGCTCGCTGAAGGAGGCCTAAAACGTGTGGTATGGCTTCCAAAGATGCTGAAAGAGGAACTTGCCGAAAGAATGAAGCCTATATGCGAGGAAATGGGTATGCCTGATTTTGCGGATATGATTGCTGATGAAACAATTGGAACTACGGAAGAAGAAATTCTTCCTTTTCTTGAGGA
>JAYEFW010000389.1:0-1742 GCA_034658795.1 Thermodesulfobacteriota bacterium | reverse complement strand
CATGGTTTTCCTGAATGGAAATGGCCAAAACGGCGCGTGGACGCTAAAGCGCCATCAGCAACCTGTCATAACCGACCAGATATTCACCAGGCCCCTTTTTCAGAAAAATCCCCGGCTGACTGACTACCTGCAATATGGGAAATTTCCCATCCACAGCCTTGCGGAATCTTCTGAGTTGAGGTGAAAATTTTGCATCCGTCAGTTTGGCTTCAATCGCCAGAACAGGTTTTTCGTTCAGGGTGAGTATGAAATCGATTTCCTTCTTATCGTATGTTCTCACAAAATAAAGCCTCACTTCCGGCCAACCCCGATCATTAAGGCTGGTGACAAACCGGTATAATGCGCTTGCAATCATGTTTTCAAACCGGCTGCTTTCGCTGCCGGCAAATGTCCAATCCAGAAAATACCATTTGGGCTCTTTCCGGAGGGTGCGATGCAGTTTTCCCGTGTACGGACGAAGAGGCCAAATTAGATAGAGTTTGCGCAACGCTTCAAGCCAGTTTTTTACAGTAGAATGGTTGGCTCCAAGATCCTCTCCCAAACTTCGAAGGGAAAGGAGTGATCCCACGCGGCCGGGAAGCAATTCCACCAGATGAGAAACCCTGTCGAGTTCTCGAATACCGGACAGGTCGCGCAGATCCTCTCTTACCAGAAGGGTGATATAATCTCTGTGCCATTTCCGAGACCGCTTTTCAGACCCGGAAATAAGTGGGGCAGGAAAAGGCCCAAACCTGTAGTAGGACTCTGCCAAATCTTTTGAAACAGACGGAGATTCGGCAAGCTTGAAATCGAAGGTCTTTGCCATATTTTTCCAGTCGCCATCTTCGTGCAGCCAGGAAGAAGACATATCATTGATGTTGCCGGCCCATTCCCTCAGCGAAAAAGGAAATAGATGCGCCATGGTGTATCGCCCTACCAGCGAATCTCCGCTTCTTCGGAAAAGGTCAAGACGGGCGCTGCCTGTCACAATGATGCTGATCAGATGCTGATATTCATCGTAGATGCCTTTAAGGATATTTTTCCAGCGGGTTACCTTATGGATTTCGTCAAGGACTAGATAAGGTTTTTCAATTCGTAACCGCGATGCTTCTTTGACAAAAAAATCCGAATCCTTCCGGTACATGGTCCTGACTTTTTCAATATCCCAGTTATAATATAGAGACGAACAACCTTTTTCTTTAAGGAACTTGCGGACCAACGAGGTCTTTCCGCACTGGCGCGGACCGGCAATGAAAAGCATGGTGTTGCCCAGCCATTCATCCGAAAAAACAAAATCGGCAATTTCCCTTTCTTTAAAAACGGACATCATGCTCTCCATTTTACGCAAAATATGGATAGACGTCAAGCCAATTTTGAAACAGAATAATACTTTAGTCTTTTAAAAAAAATCTGACAGGATAACAGGATAAACAAGATTTTATTTAAAGCGCACAAACAAAGCCAACTCTCATTGTAGTTAGCCAGTAAATCATAAAAAATCGTATCCTGAATATCCTGTTAATCCCGTCAAAAAAGTCTCTTTGAAAGACCTGAATTGATTCATATATTGCAAGAAATATCTTACTATGATAAATTATAAATTGCAAATGAGCTAAAGTTAAGGTATTCTTTTTACTTTAAAGCTGAGCCATTGCAAAAAAAGGAGAATAGCCATCATGTTTCGGGAAAATCTTCAAAAAATTGTTAACAGAAATGATTTGAGCGAAGCTGAAATGTCTCAAATGATCACTGAAATCTTTTCA
>JAYEFW010000388.1:17535-26189 GCA_034658795.1 Thermodesulfobacteriota bacterium | reverse complement strand
ACCCCCTCCAAATGCAGGGCTGCCTCCACGTTTTTTTTTGTAATTTTACCATCTGACCGGACTTGTGCATAATCTCTTACCCTTTTTAAAAGGCGATTAACGATTCTCGGGGTTCCTCTTGAACGCTTTGAAAGCTCTACAGCGCCATCATTATCTATATGAACATTAAGCAAGCCGGCAGAACGTTTGGTGATTTTTACCAGATCGCTTAAGCCATAAAAATCAAAACTCCTGAAAATACCGAACCGATCCCTGAGCGGCGCGGACAACAGCCCCACTCTTGTGGTTGCACCGACTACAGCAAACGGCTTCAGATGGTATCTGTGACTTCTGGCATGTATTCCTTTGTCAAAAACAAAATCAACGGCAAAATCCTCCATGGCCGGATAAAGGAATTCCTCTACAACTTTTGGCATTCTATGTATTTCATCTATAAACAGGATACTTTCATCCTCTAAATTAGTTAGAATGCCTATCAAGTCTCCGCCTTTTTCAAGCGCAGGTCCGGATGTAACAGTCAGATTCGTTCCCATCTCATTGGCAATAATATGCGCAAGTGTGGTTTTACCAAGGCCGGGTGGTCCATGGAAAAGCACATGGTCAATCGGTTCATTACGCTCCATAGCTGCTTGAATTGCGATTTTGAGAGTTTCAATTACTTCGGCCTGTCCAATGTAATCATCCAAACGTTCAGGGCGTAAAGATTTAATCGCCGTTTCTTCATCAACAGGCAGTCTTGCTCCTGTAAGTATGCCCTTTTTATCTGAAGAATATTTCAGGATATCATCAGTCATGGACTTTTTGTACCACGATATACTTCTTTGTCAAATCATTAGATTCAAGACGAGCCCTAATTGCCCGCTGCCTCTGGTTAATCTCATATTTGAGTTTTCAAATTTCTGATGATACAAGACTCGTCTTTTTTTATCTTTAGCCGAACTTATTGAGAAGTTACGGGAATATTTGATAACTCATTGAATTTGCATCTGTTTTTATGATATTTTAATTTCCGGCTCAAGTTGAAACGCTCACTTTAGGTTAAAAACACTTGTTTATTAATATAATTCATGATAATAGAAATTTTTATTTAATTCTTGAAAAGGTTTTATAGTACTATATTTTAAGAATATACTGTGAATCAAAGTTCAAAAGGAGGAGAAACACATGGCTGATAGCAACAAAGGCTCTATAATAACAGGGACGATTTTTATTATAGTAATTGCATTCTTTCTGCAGGTAATGTTTGTTTATGCGCAAAACAGTGACACGCCCAATAAGGCTGCTACCGAATTTACCAGGGCATATTTTGGACTCGATAGCTCAATGGCTGATCGGCTCTGTCAAGAAAGCTTGATAGTCGACGGTGTTAATGTTGTTGATAGCTATATTTATTGTGTTACCACAAAAGCCAAAACTGAAGGGTTCAGGCCATTTTTTGTTAAGAACTACCTTTATCATGTTCAAACCAATACTATCAGTAAAGATGAAAACAAAGCGCAAATCAAATTAACCTGTGAAATAAAACACCCATTACGCACATTCTTTACCAAGGAATCCAGCCGGAAAATTGATGAAACATTTAATCTAATTAAGGAAGATGGCAAATGGAAAGTGTGTGGTGATGTTTTCTCACTTTGCGGCTAATTTTTAAATCAATAAAATTTTCAAGGGTTTTTGTGTGAAACTTACTAAATTCCCGCTCAGCAAAAACCCTTGAAATTGTTGTCGCGTAAAGCTATTTATTATGCCCCTCCTTTCGCAACAGTTCCCGATACCAGCATGAAAATTCATACATTCCCCAATATTTATCATCATCATTAATAATTCCAAAACAAATTTCGACAACCCCCTTTCCAAATGCATTGCTGTATGTTTCCTGATCTTTCGACTGCAAGAACTCGCTTATCAGCATTTGAGAAGTTCTTTTTGATTTATCTTTCCTGATATCTATGGGATCTTTTGGTTCCTGGAAAGGATTCCATTCATCAAATCCCTTTTTCAGGATATGTTTCTGATTTCGTGAAGACATGCTATCGAAGATAGCTTTTTTTCTTTTTTCTTCTTCTTCGGGCGATATTTTAGCCATTTCCATCTCCTTCCTGTTCATTTTTAGTGTTGTCTCTATTAATATCGCCAATCCCCAGATACTCATCATCGTATATAGTAAGAAGAGCCATGGATAAAGGAACTATAACATCTGCCAGTTTTATATGCTTAGATTTAATCTCTCTAACCAATTCAACGGATATTTCGTAAAGCTTGTTGTGTATTTTCTCCAGCTTAACCGTTGGATACTGTTGGCCCTTAGCAAAAGCCGACAGACCGCAGGTATGGCCGACTCCGCCTATAGATAATGGTATTCCATAAAGCCTGCAAGTCATTGGCCTGTATTCATAAAGGTCACACATATCATCATCATTAAGAAGAGGGCACCTTACACGCTCCTCCGCCATTTTAGACAATAGCTCATTTTCATCTTTTCCTGACTCAAGGTCTTTATATGCTTTTCTTTTAAGCATATGTATTGTTCGGTCTGCTATGTTTGATTTCTCAATAATACGCTCCCTTTCGCTTCCCTTAAACTTTTTATTGAATTTATCGTTTATATATAATGCCTCAATAAGATAGAGGTCAAATAGTGCGTTACAGCAATCCGAACACTTTGTTTTACATTTAACGCATTCAGGATTCTCACTTTTTACACGCTCAAACACCTTGTCGGCCATTGCTAAAACCTCTTCGTATTGTTTAAAAAAAGGCGTAAAATCTATATCCATAACTGTCTCCTTTACAAATCGGCATTAATGCTGATTTAGCGTTGCGATTTTTTGTAGACAACGTAAACATCAGCACGACTTACTCAGATTTTTTCTTCTAGCCTTGTGAAATAAATTGTCTGAAAGCCTATAGTTGGTTTTGATTAACTGGATTTATATCTTCAGAAATTTGAAAACTCAAAAGTAACTTGTTAACAATTAGAGGTGGCGGGCATTTAAATTTAAAACGGCTGACTGTTTGAGCGTATTAGTGAGCATTAAGAAAAAAGAGGCACTTTTGTATATTTTTGTTAAAAGGATAAACTCAAGTCATAACGTTCTATTT
This sequence comes from Thermodesulfobacteriota bacterium, assembly GCA_034658795.1. Taxonomy (GTDB): domain Bacteria; phylum Desulfobacterota; class Desulfobacteria; order Desulfobacterales; family ETH-SRB1; genus B13-G4. The sequence continues at coordinate 23,087 of JAYEFW010000388.1, read as the reverse complement.
TTCTAACTGATATCAATACTCTTTTTTCTTTAGGCTCACTTAGGAACGTGGACGAAATAACTTCCCCAACTATGCATCACAGCTTCAGGCCACCTTTGCCCGATCTCAAATCACAAAAATATCAAAATAGCCCGCTATTCCATCAACTTTTGTGATTTGAGATCGAACAAATTTGACCCAAATCTATGCGCCTACTTGTGGAAGTTATTTCGTCCACGTTCCTTATGCGCGAGTTTCAGACGTTCTTAAATTTAATTACCCGCTGCCTCTGGTTAATCTCATATTTGAGTTTTCAAATTTCTGATCTTGTATATCCTGTCAAATATTTTGCCCTTGTTGAACCGTTCGATATCTGCCGCATAATTGTTTCACGTGAAACACTATTTTCCAATACAAAATCTGTTGAAGATTTGATCTATAACGTCTTTATTAGCTGCCCCCCCCGTTATTTCGCCAAGCAAATCAACCACTTCCTTCACATCAATGGCAATCAGCTCAAGAGGTAACCCACAATTAAGCCCATCAACGACTGAACAAAGCGAGACCAGGCATTGATCAAGTATCAGCTTGTGTCTCAAGTTTGGAATTATCGCAGTCTGGTGGTCAAAGCTGTTTTCTCTAAACGAAATTTTTACAATTAGATCCTTAAGCTTGTCAAGACCCCTATTATAAAGAGCTGAAATTTCTACTCTGGGTATTTTTCTCCAGCTATCCGGCGTATTAACCTTACGCCTGTCTGAAAACAGATCCGACTTGTTTATTACAAGAATAGAATGCCTTGTATTGATCATTTTGAAAATTTCATGGTCATCATGAGTTAAAATAGAACCACCATCAATGATAAACAAAATCAGATCCGAGCAATCAATATAATCTTTAGCTTTATTCATTCCTATGACTTCAACAGGGTCATCCGTATCGTGAAGCCCGGCAGTATCGGCTATAATAACGGGCATACCGCTCAAGCTAAAGGTCTCCTCAATCAAATCTCTTGTTGTGCCGGGCACGGCAGTAACAATCGAGCGCTCTTTTTTTATCAAACAATTCATAAGGCTCGATTTGCCGACATTCGGCTTTCCAACAATAACCAATTTTATCCCGTCCCTAAGAATATGGCCCTTGTCATATTGCCAGATAAGTTCTTTTATCGTATTGATGATATTATTTTGGACAACATCGGTTATTCTTTCGACATTAATAATTTCTTCAACATCTTCCGGGAAATCTATGGCTGCGTTTATTTCTGCAAGAAAATTAAAAAGATAATCACTAATTCTCTCTATACATAGTTGCATCTCCCCCTTTATCAGGGTGGCGGCAATTTCTAAGGATTTATTTGTCCTCGCATTTATTATATCTATAACCGCCTCTGCCTGTGTCAAATCTATGCGACCATTGATATAAGCCCTTTTTGTAAATTCGCCGGGACCCGCAATTGCAGCACCATATTTTAATACTAAATCCAAAATAAATCTAAGGACAACCTGGCCCGAATGGGCCTGGATTTCTACAACATCCTCTCTGGTATATGAATGGGGAGCAAGCATAACTGCAAGTAGAACTTCATCAACAACTCGCCTGTTTTCAGGATCAATGATATACCCATGATAAAGGTGGTGCGATGTAAAAGAAAAAATATCGGCGGAATCCTTATCGTCCGGGTTGGATATCGAAGAATGTGATCTTCGAAAGATATGCGAAGCTATTGGTAAAGCGTTTTTACCGGAAATTTTTATAATACCAATGCCGCCGGCACCTGTCGGCGTTGCTACTGCGGCGATAGTCGAATCATTCATATTATAAATTTTAGGTTTTTCGTAATACTACGTGGTTTTTCTTTTCCCATGATATTTCTTCCTGGGGAATATCAACAATTTCTTTAAAAAACCATCTCCCACGCTCAGCGTTCTGATGCCGCCGTCATCCCTTAAAGCAAGATGAACTATTCTTCTGTCTTGAGCATTCATTTGTCCTATTGTAATGGGCTTCCCGCTACGTTTCGCTTTTTCGGCAAGCCTGCCGGCAAGCCTCTTCAGGTTATTTTGTTTTTTCTCCAAATAACCTTCAATATCTATCTGAATACGAATTCTCTGTTCACTGTGTTTGTTGACAATTTTTTCAACGAGATATTGCATGGCCTCAAGAGTCTGTCCTTGCTTGCCAATGAGAATCGCCACATTACCGCCTTTTATATAAAATAAAATTTGGTCTGATTTTTTTTCAAACGATATTTCTGCGTCAACAGTTATTAGATCAATTATTTGCTGAAGAACATTTTTACCCAAACTTATAGACTCATCCGATATAGAAGAGATTGCCTTATCATCAAGGTGCGCTTGTTCTGTTGAATGTTCAACTTCGGTGACATGTTTCTTTGATTTATTATTATGTTCTAGATCCTTTTTATCGGTATTAACTTCAGGTGTTAAATCAGGCACTGTAACACGGATTTTTGCCTTCTTAATACCAACGAGGCCAAAAATACCGGTAGCTCCATAGGAAATAACATCGTACTTAAGTTTTTCTTTTGGGATTTTTAATTCTTCACAAGCTTTTTGGGATGCCTTTTCAACATCTTTGCCTTCAAATTCCAAACGAGGCGACATGAATTACCTCCATAACTAAGCAGCTTTTGTTGTGGTATAGTATTGTTGTGAGATAGAAAGGACGTTGTTTACAAGCCAGTATAAAACCAGCCCAGAAGAAAAATTTATAAAAATCACAGTGAAAACAAGTGGCATCAACATCATAATTTTGGCCTGCGAAGGATCGCCCATTGCCGGTGAAATTTTCTGTTGTAAAAACATCGTCGCCCCCATAATAATTGTCAAAACCGGAATACCATATGGCGGCTGCATAAAAGGAATAGAAAAGCCAAAGTCAAAAAGGCGATCCGGTGCCGACAAGTCATTAATCCACCCAAAAAAAGGAGCGTGCCTCAGCTCTATTGCTTCATACAACATCCGATACAGGGCAAAGAAAACAGGAATTTGTAAAACCATTGGAAGGCACCCACCCACGGGGTTTACCTTATATGTTTTATATAACGCCATGGTTGCCTCATTCATCTTTTTCTTGTCACCCTTATATTTTTCTCTTATTTCCATTACCAGGGGTTGAATTTTCTTCATTTCGTTCATTGATTTATAGCTCTTATTTCCAAGAGGCCACAGCAAAAGCTTGGTAAAAATTGTTAAAACAATAATAGCTATGCCGTAATTTGAAATGACATGATCGTATATATAATTCATGATCCAGAGGCATGGTTTAGCTAAAAAATCAAACATACCAAAATTTATAGCTTTATCCAGATCATAACCAATCTCCTTCACTACTTTTGTGCTCCTTGGCCCCATAAACAGATGAAAACCAAAAGTGCGCTGTGTGCCTGGATTTATAATACTCTCGGGTTGCACAAACTGATTTTCCAGAACATTGTCTTTGTCAAGGAAAAGACGCATACTCGCCGTAACAGCGCTTTCAGGTATAATACAGGACATAAAATATCGATCTTGTACAGCTATCCATTTCAATTCACCATTATATATATTTTTATCTTCAATATCATCTGCCTTTACCTGCTCAAGAGCATTGTTTATTAAAGCACTTGGGCCCTCGAAGCCATACATGCTTCCATCTTCAGAATAGACTTTAAGTAAAGATAGAATCAAGTTGTCCTGAATGGTTTGATTTGAGCCGTTCTTAATTATAACCTTACATCCAACCATGTAAGTTTCAGGAGAAAAAAGAAACTTCTTTTCTATTACTATTCCATTAGAGGATTTCCAAAAAAACGACAATTCTCTTGAGTTATCGTATATCTCAATAGAGTCATCTTTAATATCCGTCATAAATAATGCATCATTTAGTGCTGGAACGCTGTTTTCAGCCAGGCTGATTTTTATGGTTCCATTATGTAGCTCAGAGGGTATCATTTCGAGCAAAGGTGAGTCAGGGTCCATGCTTTCTTTGTATTTATTTAAGACAAAGCTCTTAAATACAGCTCCTTTTTCTGAAATAATTGCAGAATATAAAGGTGTATTAACCCTGACAACTCGTGGAGGTTTAATTGTCTTCAGTGCATCTTCTTTAATTAATGCGGTATGATCGACGGATTCAGTATTTATTTCTTTTATATATAATTCTTCTTTAGAGATAGTTTCTGTCTGCAAGTCTTGCATTGGCTTTTCGACGACTTGTTTATCTACAAAGAAAAATTCCCATAATAAAAACACTGCAAATGAAAGAGCTATAGCTACAAATATTCGAGCCTGTTCCATGCCCATCTCCTATTACATAAATGTTACAATTCTTTTCAAAAGAAAAGGAAAAAGTTAACGTCTAAAATACATCTCTATTCGTAATAGTTCACGATTATAAGTTTACGGTGAACTATTGAACAACTACATTTATCAAAAGCTTTAAAGAATAAAGGGCTGAATAAAATTTTTGCGGTCACAGGGGCATAATTTTATGGGGCAAAACCGATTGGGGGGCTAAGACTACCCAAAAGTCTTCATTTAATGTAAGCAGCGTTTATCTATAGACTTTCAGATAATTAATTTCACAAGGCCAGAAGGAGGAAGGCGTATTAGTTATACGTCGACGACTGATAACTCAGTGGAATTATTTATCTGAAAGTCTATATGGCTGCTGACAGCTTGCTTGTTAAGGAACAGGATCAATTCCTCCCTTGTTAAAAGGATGACATCGAATAATTCTCTTTAAGGCAAAAATCAATCCTTTAAGCGGACCATAACGCAAAATAGCCTCATACGCATAATTAGAACAGGTGGGATAAAAACGACAAGAAGGACCCAGAACAGGAGACAGTGTGTATTGATACAACCTGATAAATATTAAAAAAATCCTTTTAATCATGACCAACTGATATTTTGTCAAAAATTTTTTGAAGCAATAATAATGCCCGGTCTGAAGTTAGTCCTGCAGCTTCTTTTCTGGCAATTATATTAATATCCCAAAAACCAGTTATCTTATGCCTGTTTAACCGAAAACATTCACGAAAAATACGTTTGATCCTGTTACGTTCTACAGCGTTCCCAACCTTTTTGGATACAGTAACACCCAATCGTGTTCTCTTAAACCTGCCCGAAGTGAATAGAACAACAAAATACCTGTTCTGAAGTTTGATTCCACATCTTGATATTCTAAGAAAATCGGAATGTTTTAAAATTCTATCTGCCTTTGTAAAGGGAAAAAAGCGCAAAAAATATTTACCCTCTGTAGCCGAAATCGACAAATTGAAACCTTTGCAAAACGCCCCCTTTTTGCCCAAATAGCGATAGAAGCGGGAATCCAGAAACGACGGAGTATTAAACCCATGCTACGCAATAAAAACTGTTTTTTAAACAGCTAAACGATTTCTCCCCTTTGCTCTCCGCCTGTTAATAATTCTTCTTCCCTGTTTTGTTGACATTCTTTTCAAAAATCCATGTGTTCTGGCTCTTTTAATTCTGCTTGGCTGATAAGTTCTTTTCATAATTTAATCCTTTGAGACCTCTGTAAACATCACTTCATGCCCGGCACAACCT
>JAYEFW010000388.1:3472-17435 GCA_034658795.1 Thermodesulfobacteriota bacterium | reverse complement strand
ACTGCTATTCTTTGAGAACTTCAAAAATATCAAATTCTTCCATATGAAACTGAGGATTAGGGTATATTACAATTCGTTTGCCAAGAGTTTGTTCTAAGGAGGTTATTATATGATTTTCATCGCCGAGAAGAAGATCAGCAATTTTGGAATTTACCCTTATGGTCAGTTGAACCCCTGCCATATTGGACGCGTCTCGGAGTATCGCCCTGTAAATATTATAACAAATTGTTTGTCTGGATATAAGGGAACCCTCTCCATCGCAATAAAAACAAGGCTCGCAAAGCATCCTTGTCAGCGTCTGTTTAGTCCGTTTGCGGGTCATCTGTATTAAACCCATCTCCGACATCGGAAGAACATGAGTCTTGCTTCTATCTTTTGTCAGCGCCTTCTTAAGGGCTTTAAATATTTTTTCCTGGTTTGATTTTTTTTCAACATCAATAAAATCTATTATAATTATACCGCCTATATCTCTAAGGCGTATTTGATATGCTATCTCTTTAACGGCCTCTAAATTTGTCTTTAAAATTGTTTCCTCAAGATTATACTTGCCAACATATCGACCTGTATTTACATCTATAGATACAAGGGCTTCCGTTTGTTCAATCACAATATAGCTGCCTGATTTAAGCCACACTTTTCTTTTTAATGCACGTGATATGTCGCCTTCTAAATTATAAGCATCAAAAATTGACTCGGAACCTTCGTACAGCTCAACAGAATCCTTTAAGCTTGGCATGAATGTATCGAGAAAAGAAAGAATTGATTCAAAACCGGAACGAGAATCAATAATTAATTTTTCTGCTTCGTTGGTCAAAAGATCCCTTACCGCTCGAAGGCTAACGGTAAGCTCCTGGTGTAAAAGAGAAGGCGCCGGTGCTGACTTGTATCTTCTCTGGATGCTTTCCCACAAATTGTCAAGAAAACCCATTTCTTTTTCAAGCTTCTCTTCATATATGCCCTCACTAACCGTCCTCACAATATATCCATAAGGTTCTTTTTTTAAGGACAGAACTATATTTTTTAAACGTTCTCGTTCGGTTTCGCTTTCTATACACCTGGATATACCAATATGATCAGATGTCGGCATAAGAACAAGGAAGCGGCCTGGAAGCGAAATATAATTGGTTACTCTTGGCCCCTTTGTCCCAATTGCGGACTTGGAAACCTGAATCATAATCTCCTGGCCCTCGGTAATAAGCTCCTCAATGTGACGGCTATCCCGTTCTATGGGGGATGAGGTATGATTTGCAGTGCCTGTGCCGGAAATTTCAGGGTCAAGATCTCTGTTTTTAATAAAAATTTGTTCGAATTCTTTATAATCATTGCAAATTACATCATCAACATATATAAAAGCCGCCTGATTTAAACCAATATCAACAAAGGCTGCCTGCATACCCGGCAAAACTCTCTGCACTCTCCCTTTATATATATTTCCCGCTATATTGGAATCATCTCCTCTCTCAATAAAAAGTTCTACAATTGTTCCATCTTCAAGAAGAGCGACCCGCGTTTCATGTTCTGCAACATTTATGATTAGCTTTTTATGCATGTATTTGATTTCTTATTATATTTTAATAAATCTTGCTTTTTTTGCTTTTTCATCGGTCAGCTTGAAAATTTCCTTAATTACCTCTAAAGGCCTTGCTGTCTTACCTGATTCTGACCTAAGTATCATCTGTAATTTGTCTGGTTTAAGCAACTCTATGTCTAAAACCATATACTTTAAGTCTATCTTTTTCAACCTCCCTTTTTTGTCAATACGAGAAACGATGAACTCCGGGCTTTGTAAAAAAATTTCCAGCTCTTTATTATCAAAAAATTCTTCTTTTATTGTAACAATATAATTATATTTTTTCTCATTATTATGGACATTTTTGGTTGAAACAATTTGACAGTCATGAACAGAAAGACCTTCCGGAAGGTGCTTATTTAAACTTTCTATTATTGACTGTGGTTTAAAATTCTCTGGAACAACGAGATAAAAATATTCTTTTAGACTTTCCAGGCCGATAGGCAAAGTATCTTCAAAAGAAATTTTTGGTTTAGGATGAAATCCTTCTGAAAACTTAACTGGTATCCCGGCACGCCTTATGGCTCGCAAAAAAATATTAACAAGTTCAAGATGTCCAAAATATTTTGCCTGGTCTATTTTTGAAAAAGCAACTTTGAGTGTTTTTAATAACGCACCTTTTATAACCGGCTTGATATTATCCGAGGTTAACAAACCACTGCCAATATCAAATGCTGATTTCTCCGCAGGCATTTCAAACACTTTTGGTTCTATAACAGTAAAATCGCATACTCCGCAGGCGTTACAATTACCCGTACGACAGTCCGGAGTAAGTTCGCCCCTTGTTGCTTTTTCCCATTCCTCTATTAAATATTTTTTTCCAATCCCAACATCAATGTGGTCCCATGGAAGCGGCTCGTCTGTATTCCTTGACCTGCCTGTATAAAAACCTATATCCACCCCCTCATCACAAACAGCCTCCTGCCACAAGCTATATCTAAACCAGTCACTCCAGCCATCCAACTTGCATCCCTTCTTGTGCGCAGCTACCAGTAAATGTGAAAGCTGTCTGTCGCCGCGCGCCCAAAGACCCTCGATCGAACTAACCTCCGGGTTTTGCCATTTAAAATTAATACCGGACATTTTAAGATTGTTCTGCAGCCAGCCAATCCTATCCTTTGATTCAGACAGAGAAATCAGTGGTGCCCACTGAAAGGGAGTATGAGGTTTTGGAATAAAGGTTGTAAAACTAACATTTATTTTATTTTTGCGCCGCCCTTTGCCGGTATTAATCCTTCTAAGTTCTTTTACAAGATTCACAATTGATTTAAGATCTTCACTTGTCTCTGTTGGAAGACCAACCATAAAATAAAGCTTTATAACCTGCCAGCCCAAATCATAAGCGTTCTTCACTGTATCAATGATATCTTTCTTTCTAATATTCTTATTAATAACATCGCGAAGCCTTTGGCTGCCGGCTTCGGGAGCTATGGTGAACCCTGTTTTTCTGACTCGCTTAATATGTTGCATGAGTTCCGGCGTCAATGTTCCTGCCCGTAGAGAAGGAAATGAAACAGCTATATTTTTTGGCTCGCACAAAGTCATAAGCTGTTCCATCAGGGGGTTTATACATATATAATCTCCAATACTTAACGACAACAAAGAGATATCCTCGTAACCGGTTGCTGTTATTGATTTGTTCGATAGAGCAAGAATTGTATCCACAGATCTTTCCCGTACTGGACGGTATATCATCCCTGCCTGACAAAATCTGCAACCCCTTGTACACCCCCTGGATACTTCAAGACGAAGGCGATCGTGTATGGGCCTGCCATAGGGTATGATCGGGGCTTCAGGAAAAGGAGCTTTATCAAGATCATCTACTATAGCTTTCTTAATTTTTTGGTATTTCGAAAACCTGGGCAAAAGAATCTGAAAACCTGATCCGTCAAATTTTGGTTCAAAAAAAGCCGGTACATAAACACCCTGTATGTCTGACCAGATTTTATAAAGAACTTCTTTTTCTCCATTGAAGCCCTCTTTCCATTTAAGCCAGGAACGAGACATTTCCATTATTACGTTTTCACCGTCTCCTATAACAATAGCATCAAAAAAGTCGGCAACAGGCTCGGGGTTACAGGCACAAGGACCACCCGCAATTATTAAAGGATGTGAACTATCTCTTTGCGAAGAAAAAAACGGAATTTTTGCAAGGTCTAGAATGTTAAGAACATTAGTATAATTCAGTTCATAAAGGAGGCTGAACCCGATAATATCAAACTCTTTAAGAGGTTTTTTAGATTCCAGGGACATTAATGGGGTATTGGACGACCTGAGATATGCCTCCATATCCGTACCTGGAACAAAAACCCTTTCCGCTGCTATTTCTTCATGACTATTTAATATATGATAAAGTATGGTTAGCCCTAAATGAGATGTTCCTATTTCGTAAAGATCCGGAAAAACAAGAGCAATGCTGAGCTTTACTTTGCTTTCATCTTTTTTTATACAATTTATTTCCGTGCCTAAATAGCGACTTGGTCTCTCAACCAGCGGCAGGATGTCTTGAATGGATTTAATGTTCATGATATGAATTTATATGTCCGATAACTATTAACGATATGAACTCGAAAAAAATATAACGATGACAAAGCTAACAACTCAAAGCAACAAAAAACTTATTACAGGGGATTTTATGGTCCGTATAAAAATTATCAGCCTTTTAAAATCAGAAACACCACGGGATAAAATTACTGTTAAAGGGTGGGTAAGAACCAGGCGCGATTCAGGCAATTTTTCATTTATTGAAATAAATGACGGATCCTGCCTTGAAAACCTGCAGATTATTGCCGATGAATCTTTAGAAAATTACGAAGATATAAAAAAACTTACAACCGGATCAGCCGTAGCGGTTTTGGGCAACCTGATTGAGTCACAGGGAAAGGGCCAACAATGGGAAATGAAAGCAAAAGCATTAGAGGCAATAAGCCTGGCGCCGGACTCATACCCTTTGCAGAAAAAACGTCACACAGACGAATTTTTAAGAACAATCGCCCACTTAAGACCAAGAACAAACAAATACGGCGCTGTTTTTCGCATTAGATCGGAACTTTCATTTGCTATTCACAGGTTTTTCAGAGAAAGGGATTTTCGCTATATTCATTCTCCAATAATAACCGGCTCTGATTGTGAGGGCGCCGGAGAACTGTTTAAGGTAACTACAATTGATTTTGAAAACCCCCCGAAAAAAGATGGGAAAGTTGACTATTCCAGGGACTTTTTTGGAACAGAGGCAAGCCTTACGGTATCAGGACAGCTTTCCGCTGAAATGTTTGCTTTAGCGCTGGGGGATGTTTATACATTCGGCCCAACATTCAGGGCAGAAAATTCAAACACAAAAAGACACGTTTCCGAATTCTGGATGGTCGAGCCTGAAATGGCCTTCTGCGACCTTTTTGAGGATATAGACCTTGCAGAAGAACTGGTTAAGTATCTTGCCGTATATATACTGGAAGAATGCTCTGACGATCTTAAGCTTTTTACAAGGTTTGTTGATAAAAATTTAAAGCCTGCCTTAGAAAATATTGCCCGGTCTGAATTTAAAAGAATTCTTTACGAAGAGGCTGTAGAAATTTTAAGAAAATCCGGGAAAAACTTCAAGTTCGATATAAGTTTTGGAAAAGATCTTCAGACAGAACACGAACGCTATCTAACCGAAGATTTCTTTAAAAAACCTGTAGTTATCTATAATTACCCAAAAGACATCAAACCTTTTTATATGAGGCTGAACGATGATAACAAGACAGTGGCGGCTATGGATGTTCTTGTGCCGCGTATAGGTGAATTAATAGGCGGAAGCCAGCGCGAAGAACGCCTGTCGATGCTTGAAGCTCGTATGAATGAAACAGGTCTGTTAAAAAAAAATTACTGGTGGTATTTAGATTCCCGAAGGTTTGGAACAGTTCCCCACAGCGGTTTTGGTCTTGGGTTTGATAGGTTAATAATGTTAATGACAGGTACGAGCAACATAAGAGATGTAATTCCATTTCCAAGAACCCCAAACAGCATAGATTTCTGATTACAATTATCCACCTGTTAGGGCAACTTGGTAGAATTTGCGCCCGAATTTGCCGTAGATTTAAACGATCTGATTGAGCAAAACCGCAGGGATAGCGAGCTATTTCGAGGACTTTTGTGATTGAAGATCGGTTAAAGATATGGTGAAGTCGGGATGCAAAAATGCCAAGTTGTTTTTGATCGAGCCCTTATTACCCTCAAGTTTATATTGTGTATCGTTGAACAAAGATGATATAAAATCGCAGATTTGATAATAAATACTATACCATATCTCCTGGTTAATCAAAGGAACTGATTGAAAAGATACTTAAAACCATGTTGAATATATCAATTTTCAGTTTTAACAAATTATTGCCAATTGCTGTCTTCTTGTTATTAGGCAGCATTACAGTGGCTTTATGGCAGGACCATACTAAGCGTGATGAGAAAATCCTGCTCAGACACACAGAGACTTCGAGTGATCAGATACGAATTCGTGTTGAGGGTTTAATGAGCGCCCGAATTGCCGCTTTAAAACTATTTGCTGATAGATGGATAGAAAGAATCCCGCATGATTTCAGCCAGAAGCGTTTTCTTCAATTTGCCGAAGCTTTGTACACCAATTATCCGGGTTTTATGGGAATCAAATGGATCGATTCTGCCGGCGTTATTAGATGGGTCTTTCCAGAAGAAAATAAAACTTTTATAGATAAAAGTGTATACCTCCATGCCGACCCACTTTATCAAAGAACATTTGAAAATGCCAAAATTTATAATGAATGTGCCGCCACACCTTGTATTGAAATTTATGAGGGCGGGTCTGGATTCGACACATTCCGGCCTCTGATCGTTGATGGCAAAGTGCAGGGATATCTGAGCGGCGCCTTTCAAATTCAGTTGATAATGGATATCTGTCTGAGCAAAGATATTCTGGAAGACTTTTGGATCAGGGTAAAAGAAAATGATAAACTGATTTACTTTAACGGAAAAAATGTCAGAATTAAATCTAATGGAAAAAGGTTGAACATGTTTCGAGAAATTCATTTCTCAGGAAAAACATGGATACTCGAGCTTGAACCCAGGAATACAATTTACACACAAACATTCTTTTCTAAATATTTGTTTCTGATTTTCGGTACAACCATATCGGCTGTTCTTACCCTCCTCCTGTTTTTTCTACTTCACCGCATGGAAATGTATAAGGAGACAAGGGACAAAGCTCTTCATGAAGTCAGGGAGAGGGAAAAAGTTGAAGATGAGTTGCTTAAAAATAAAAAGAACCTCGAAGCTTTGTTATCCGAACTATCAGCTAAAAACACAGAACTCGAAACCTTTGTTTACTCAGTATCACATGACTTAAAAACCCCGATTGTGACCATCGAAGGTTTTATTGGAGCCTTAAAAGAAGATTTTGGTGACAGACTTTCAGAAGATGCAAAAACTTATCTAAATTACATGAGCGATGCGACCCGAAATATGGAAAATTTAATCAACGACCTGCTCGAACTGTCCCGCATTGGACGTGTTACTGAAAAAAAGAAAGAACTGCCATTTGCCATTATTGTTGAAGAAGCTTTGAATATACTTAAGCCACAATTACAAGAAAAAGGTGTCGAAGTACACATTCAAAAAAATCTTCCTGTTGTCTTTGGTAACAAAAATCGATATGTTCAGGTCATGGAAAACCTTTTAACCAATGCCGTTAAATATATTGGACAAGATAATCAAACACCACGTATTGAGGTGGGGTTTCAAAAACAGAATAACCAAAATGTTTTTTTCGTCCGAGATAACGGTATCGGCATAGAAAAAAGGTATTTTGACAAGATTTTTCAGGTATTCCAACGATTACCAACAGCAAAAAAGCACGGACAAGGAACAGGTATTGGCCTGGCAATAGTAAAACGGATTGTTGAACTCAATGGAGGCAAAATCTGGTTGACGTCAGAGCCAGGTAAAGGAAGTACATTTTTTTACAATTTATGGTCTTAAAATGGATCATGAACCTTTGAACATATTAATCATTGAAGACGAGGAAGCTCATTTCAAACTCATGGAAAGGGCAATTGTCAAAAATTTTCCGCATGCTTCAGTGAGCCGTTTCAAAGATGCAAATGACTGTCTAAAAAAACTGGATGAGATAACCCCTGACATCATTATCACTGATTACCTCTTGCCTGGAATGAACGGGATAGAGTTTTTAAAAGTTCTAAAGCTCAAAAACAACCAAATTCCGGTCATCATGATTACTGGTCAGGGAGACGAAACTATTGCCGCATATTCTATAAAACTGGGAGCCTGGGATTATATAGTAAAGTCCGCTGATTTTTTTGTCCTGCTTCCCAGTGTAATCGAACAGGTTCTGCGTGAATGGAGGCTTAAGGAATCATTACGAAAATCTGAAAAACGGTTCCGTATTCTTTCGCAACAACTTATGAGAACACAAGAAATTGAACGGCGAAGACTCTCCTGCGACCTGCACGATCATCTGGCACAAGACCTTTCCACGCTTAAAATCGGAATTAATACCCTTATTGATAATCATACAGAGATTCCTGTTAAAATGAAACAAAAGGTTTCCAAACTCTCCGATATGGTACATAAAACCATAATGGATGTACGTGAAATGGCTTATTTCCTGCGTCCGGCCGGTTTAGACAAGTTGGGGCTGGTGCAGACAGTTCTCCAATATTGTGAAGATTTCTCTGCAAAAAACAACATCAAGGTTGATTTTTTCTCGGTCGGAATAGATGAGTTAAAACTGGATTTTGATACAAAGATTGCTATTTACCGCCTGATACAGGAAGGTCTGAATAATATAAAGAAACATGCCGATGCAACCCATGCCGCCATCAAACTGATTGCATCTTTTCCAAATATTATTCTTCGTATAGAAGATAACGGCAAGGGGTTTAATATACAAAAATATTCGGATTCGGCAATTAATGGAAAACATATGGGACTCCTGACTATGGAAGAAAGGGTATCCTTTCTTGCCGGCAAAATGAAAATCGAATCCAGTATCAGGCAAGGCACAAAAATTTTAATTGAAATTCCTATGGAAATAAACAGTGACTAAAAAGAAAACCGTCTTGATAGTTGATGATCATCCCCTTTTCAGGGAAGGAATTAAGTCTCTTATAAGTCTCCATGCCGGATTCGAAGTGGTTGGAGAGGCGGAAAACGGAAAACAAGGAATAAAGAAGGCCAAAAAAATCAGGCCTGATCTAATTATAATGGATCTGTCTTTACCTGATCAAAGCGGTATTGATGTTACTCGCAGGATACGAGGCATGTTGCCTGAGACACGCATCATGATACTCAGCATGCATTCCAAAATAGATTATATAACCAAAGCCTTTCAAGCCGGAGCTTGCGGATATGTTGTTAAAGAATCGGCCGCGGAAAGGCTTGTCGAGTGTCTTAAGGCTATATCAAAAGGTAATTATTTCCTGGACACCTCTCTTTCTCATAAGGTGGTTAAAAACCTTATGGAATCAGGTGAAAAAGAAGCAAAGATAACAGATGCCGGTTATAAAACTCTTACTCCTCGTGAGCAACAGATCATGCGTCTGCTGGCCGAAGGGCTTTCTGCTAAAGATATTGCCGATCAACTTTTCATAAGTCCCAAAACCGTTGAAAACCACAGATCGAACATAATGAATAAGCTTGACCTTCACAGCACAATGGAACTGGTTCGTTTTGCTGCAAAGCTTGGTATTATTGATGTAGATCTGTGGAAGGGATAATATTTTAAGATATTATTGTAAAAAAACAGCTTAATGGCCGGATCGGTCGCTCAGCAAAAGCAAAGATCCCATGAATAATTCAGACCGGATCATACAGAATCCTGCGCCGGGAACACGCGTTCTTCTATTTCGGGGCGATACAAAAACATTTACCCTTTTGCTGCCTTGTAAAGAAGAGGGGAGCGCATGGCTCCGTACCAACATCGGACATGCCGGAATCGCGCGGGAAGAAATAATCAGGGAGGTGCTTAATGATGAACCTCCGCTGGGACGGGACTGGTTCGACATTCCCATGTCCCATGTTGACGACCTGCGCTTTCAGGTCACCCTCCCCCTTTGTGAAACAGGGCATTTTGAAGCCAAGAGCTTTTTTTTGAAAAAAGGTGAAGTTGACCCGATATGGCCGGATGGACCTAACACTGCTATAAACGTTGAACCGGCAGACACCTGTTGCTCAAACATAATCTACAATACGTTCGTGCGGCAGTTCAGCCCGTATAAGGGCGGCGGTCTTCCCTGTCCAGCCGAAGAAGGCTGGATCAAGGCGCTTGACATGTCCGGTTATGCTGTGATCCCGCCATCCGGGACATTTCGGGAACTGCTCAGAGAACTTGATTTTATAGTGGGAGAGCTGGGGTGCAGAATTCTCCAGTTGCTTCCGGTCAATCCCACACCAACCACTTACGCGCGCATGGGGCGGTTCGGAAGTCCATATGCAGCATTAAATTTTACCTCGGTTGATCCGGCGCTGGCGGAATTCGACCCGCGGGCAACTCCTCTGGAGCAGTTCATCGAGCTAATAGATGCAATCCATGAACGGAATGCCAGAGTTTTTATTGACATCGCAATTAACCATACGGGATGGGCTGCCAGCCTCCACGAGACCCACCCGGAATGGCTTGCCCGGGACAAGGACGGACGTATTAAGGTTCCAGGAGCTTGGGGGGTAATCTGGGCGGATCTGACAAATCTTGATTTTACCCATAAAGGCCTGTGGCAATATATGGCAGATGTTTTTCTTACATGGTGTCGAAGAGAAGTAGATGGTTTTCGCTGTGATGCAGGATACATGATTCCTGTCCCTGTCTGGAAATATATTGTTGCCAGGGTCCGGGACCAGTATCCTGATACTGTTTTTCTCATCGAAGGGCTTGGCGGAAAAATTTCCGTAACCAGAGAAATTCTGAACAAGGCTAATTTTGACTGGGCTTACTCGGAGCTCTTTCAAAATTATGACCGCAGCCAGATTGAAAGCTATCTTCCGGGAGCTGTCGAAGTCTCTCAAAGTGAAGGAATCATGGTCCATTTTGCGGAAACCCACGACAACAATCGCCTCGCTGCCCGCTCAAAGACCTTTGCCAGGATGCGCACTGCCCTATGTGCCCTTTGTTCCAGCAATGGAGCTTTTGGTTTTGCCAATGGCGTAGAATGGTATGCAACGGAAAAAATCAATGTTCACGAAGCTCCTTCCCTTAACTGGGGGTCGGCAAACAATCAGGTCAATCACATACGCCGGCTCAACACCCTGCTCAAGCTCCACCCTGCTTTTCATGACCGGACCGAGCTGAAACTGATGCAGCAGGGCGGGGGAAACCACATTGTCCTGTTGCGTCACCATATATCTTCCGGAAAAAAGCTTCTAATTGTGGTGAACCTTGACGATAAGAACCAGACTTGCGCTGCATGGAATCCGGAACAGGTGGGCATGGGAGGCCATGTGTTTACGGATCTCCTTACGGAAGAGGAGGTAGTTGTTACCAGATCCGGAAGGCAGCAGACTTATCTCCTTGATCCAGGCCAGGTTCTCTGCCTTACATCCGACCAAAGTGATATCCAACTGATTCAAAGCGACGCTCGTCGAAACTTCATGCTTTTGGATCGAATTAAAAAACAGCGCCTGCGCGCCAAAGCCCTCGATGTGTTCCGGTATTACAATGACCGTGATCCGGAAAAGTTTGATCCGGATTCTGCCGAGCGGCAATTGGCTGAAGATCCTGTTGAGTATTGTCGTAATCTCAATTCCTTCAGCCGGGAGTCCAGGGTAATAACCTGGCAATGGCCGCGTGACTTGAAGCGTGAAGTAATGGTACCTCCGGGTCATTTTTTACTTGTGCGCGCCGGTAACTCATTCCGCTCCAAAATTATGAACAAAGACCGGGTCATGGCATATGAAGAGAGCCTGCCCTGCATTGACGGGTCATCTTTTGCACTTTTTTCTCCGTTTTCTGCTCCGGCAGCACATTGCTCTCATACCCTGAAATTGTCGGTTTATACACCAGGAGACTGCGAACACGTTGATGCGCCTCTTTTTTTTCTGTCAGGTGCGGAAGATGCAAAAGTGAAAAGGATTTTTCATCGGTCGGAATTGTTGCACAGGCCCCTCTTACTGCTCGGAACAAACAGCCGTGGAGGTATGCTGCGCGCCAACGTTTTGTGGGGAAAATTAGACAGCCGGTACGATGCCCTGCTTGCCGCAAATCTGAATCGAAAATTTCCCGAAGAGAGACGGATCATGTTTACACGGTGCCGGGCGTGGCTCGTGTTTCAGGACTACTCCCAGGAGATCTGCTTTGATTGCTTTGATTCTTTTTGCTATGACTGCAATTCTCACGGATTCTGGCTATACCGTATCCCTGCCGGCCAGGGAGAACATGTATCGCTCAACATAGGAATCGAGATGAAAGATGGAGAAAATGCCTGTTGCATGGTCTTTTTTCGCGACAGAGCCGGAGGTCGAAATCGGATGCTGGCCGACTGCCGGCAGGTTCAGCTAATTCTCCGGCCCGATATTGAAGATCGCAATTTTCACGAAACCACAAAAGCGTACCTGGGGCCTGAACATTTATGGCCGGAATCCGTGTCAACGCATCCTCATGGTTTTACCTTTTCACCGGTACCGGAACGTCAACTCCGTATCCAAATTTCAAAGGGCTCCTTTGTGTGGGAGCCGGAATGGCATTACATGGTACACCATTCCATGGAGGCTGAACGAGGCCTTGATCCTGATTCGGATCTCTTCAGCCCCGGTTATTTTTCCTGCTTTCTGACAGGGGGCCAGACAGTGGAATTGGCAGCCGAAATCATGAGTTCGCAGGAGCAAAAGCCATTACAGTATGGTTCCCTGAATAGTTCTTTGGGCCGGCATATAAAATCTTTTGCCTTTGAGGACAAAGCATCGTATAAACTTGATGAATCCCTTAAACAGGCACTTGATCACTATGTGGTAAAAAGAGGAGCCTTAAATACGGTAATTGCCGGATATCCCTGGTTTCTCGATTGGGGACGGGATGCGCTGATCTTTGCCCGCGGTTTGATTGCAGCAGGAAGGAGAGAAGAAACGCGGACCATCCTGAAACAGTTCGGACAGTTTGAAATTGACGGAACTTTACCGAATATGATACTGGGCAATAATCCTGAAAATCGTGACACTTCCGACGCACCACTCTGGTTTTTCGTAGCATGCTCTGATCTGGTTAAGGCCGAAGGAAGCGAAGACTTTCTGAACGAAAAATGCGGCAGCCGGACAGTGCGGCAGGTTCTTCTTTCTATTGGGCGTTCCATGATTGCAGGTACTCCCAACGGTATCCGGATGGATCCTGAATCGGGCCTGATTTTCAGTCCGCTCCATTTTACCTGGATGGACACCAATCATCCTGCATGTACTCCACGCGAAGGGTATTCTATCGAAATCCAGGCCCTCTGGTTTTTTGCTCTTTCCTTTTTAGCGCGCATCGATTATAAAGGAACCGGAAACGACTGGAAAAATATGGCAAGCCGGGTTCAATCGTCGATTCTTGACCTCTTTTTGATCGAAGAAGAGGGGTACCTGTCGGACTGTCTCCACGCTGGTCCAGGTAAGCCGGCCAGGCTGGCCGAGCCGGATGATGCTCTGCGACCGAACCAGCTTTTGGCAATTATACTGGGAGCTGTTACTGACACGACAGTCTGCCGCAATATCCTGGCAGCCTGCGAAGAGCTTCTGATTCCCGGCGCCATTCGGAGTCTTGCAGATCGGCCTGTTAATCATCCGCTGACGATTATACATAACGAAAGAGTGATCAACGATCCGCACCATCCTTATCAAGGGAAATATTTGGGAGATGAAGATACGAAACGGAAGCCTGCATACCACAACGGCACTGCCTGGACCTGGCTCTTTCCCACATTTTGCGAGGCTTGGGTCAAGACATATGGAGAGAATGGAAAAGAAAGCGCTCTGGCATGGCTTAGCAGCAGTACTAGGCTCATGGATCAGGGGTGCGCCGGCCACGTGCCGGAAATTTTGGATGGGGATTTCCCTCACACACAAAGGGGATGTGACGCACAGGCCTGGGGGGCAAGCGAACTTCTGCGGGTCTTGGTTAAAATTCAAAAATTGAGATAAAGGAGGAGTAATTATGAGCATCAAGAAACAATATCTTAAAAGCAAACCTGTATGCAAAGTCACTTTCAGGCTACCTGAAGATGCAGCCGGATCCGCCGAATCAGCCAATATTGTCGGCGAGTTTAACGACTGGAATATTTATGCTACTCCTATGAAAAGGCTGAAAAACGGCTCGTTTGTCGTGACTCTTGATCTTGAACCGGATAGAGAATATCAGTTTCGCTATCTGCTGGATGATGAAATCTGGGAAAATGATGGAAAAGC
>JAYEFW010000388.1:0-3372 GCA_034658795.1 Thermodesulfobacteriota bacterium | reverse complement strand
GAGATACATGTTTCTGTGACAGGACCGGATGGTGAAATTCATGCAGTTGTCTGGATGATCAGGGTCGGCTGTATTCCCCTTTATCTGCTCGATACCAATCTGGCTGAAAATTCCAGCAAAATTCGCAACATCACCTCCAGGCTGTATGCCGGCGATCCGGAGATGCGGCTGGCTCAGGAGGTACTCCTGGGAATCGGTGGGATGCGCGCCCTTGCGGCTATAGGGATCAATCCTGCGATATGCCACATGAATGAAGGACATTCCGCTTTTTCCAGCCTGGAACGGCTCGCTCAAATCATGTCGAAATATAACGTAGATCTAAAGACAGCTCTTGAGATCGTTCCGAGGGCCACTCTCTTTACCACACACACACCAGTGGTCGCCGGTTACGACAGGTTTCCCGCTGATCTCGTTAAACCGTACCTTCGCCCCTTGCGGAAACGCCTGGGGGCTACAGAGGATGAAATTTTATCCTGGGGGCAACCACCAATGGAGCCTGATCCGAACGGCCCTCTTTCCATGTTTATTCTGGGGCTTCGTATGTCCCAGTACTGCAACGGGGTCAGCAAGCTGCACGGAAAGATTGCACGAAAAATGTGGTCGCATGTCTGGCCAAAAAGACCCGAAGATGCGACGCCCATTTCACATATCACAAACGGAGTGCATCTCCAGTCATTTCTTTCAAATGAATATACCAGACTCTTCGAACGCTACCTCGGGCCTGACTGGTTCATGATTTCGCGGACGCCGGATAATATCAAACGGATTGACGAAATGTATGATGAAGGACTCTGGCGAGCTCATGAAATAAACCGTTCCCGACTCATCGGCGCATGTCGCCAACTGATGGTAAAACAATATGGACGGCGAAATGCTCCCAAATCGGTTATGGAAAGAGTAGAATCGGTACTGGATCATGATATACTGACTATTGCTTTTGCCCGCCGCTTTACTGCCTATAAACGCGCCAACCTCCTGCTGAATGATCCTGAACGATTTGAAGCGATCCTTACTTCCAGAACACATCCGGTGCAATTTATCTTTGCTGGAAAGGCTCATCCCAAAGACCATGAGGGAAAGGAACTGATCCAGCGGCTTATTAGCTTTTCCCAAAGACCGAGCGTGCGCCACAGAATTATCTTTCTTGAGAACTACGATATGCATATTGCAAGACACCTGGTGCAGGGGGCGGATGTATGGCTCAACACCCCAAGACGTCCTTTTGAAGCATGCGGCACGTCCGGCATGAAGGCCGCTATAAACGGCGTTCTCAACGTAAGCATCCTCGACGGGTGGTGGGATGAGGCATACTCCGAGAATACGGGATGGCGCATCGGCAACGGTGAAGAGTACGCAGATCCGGAGTATCAGGACTCTGTGGAAAGCCAGGCTCTTTATAATATACTGGAAAATGATGTGATCCCCTGTTTTTATGAAAGAAAGAACGGAGCCTATCCTGTCAGATGGGTTAATATGATGAAAGAGTCGATAAAGATGGTTATGCTGGATTTTTGCAGCCTTCGGATGGTAAGCGAATACAATGAACGTTTTTATATTCCAGCGGCAAAACGGTTAAAGTCCCTGCTTGAAAACAACGCCAAAGAAGCGAAAAATCTGGCTGCCCAGCGCGAACGGCTCAGCGCCAACTGGGATAGCATCCGGATTGAGCCTCCTGTGAGAAAGACGGACGGTCCCTTTCGAGCCGAAGAGGCCTTTCGCGTGAATGCTATCGTACATCTCGGAAAACTTAGCCCGGAAGAGGTGGAAGTTGAGCTCTTTTACGGAAAGCTGAAAGCTATAGACACATTATCTGAGAGCCATACGGAAAAGATGACTATACAGGAAGAGCGGGGAAATGGAACGTACTTCTATACCTGCACCATAACCTGCAATGCTTCAGGCAGGTATGGCTTCACTGCCCGGGTAACCGCAAGCGGAGATGACAGAATCAGATTTACTCCAGGACTCATTACCTGGTCACAGTAAAATAGCGGATTGGATGATTGAAGAATTGATAAAGGAGCAGGCCATGACAACTCCTTCGAGGACCCCTCGTATTCTTATTGTGACCCCTGAAGTCACATATCTGCCAAATGGAATGGGCAATATCGCCAATCTTCTTTCCGCCAAGGCAGGAGGGCTTGCTGATGTTTCAGCAGCTCTGATCAGCGCTCTGTTTGAGCAGGAAGCCGACGTTCACGTGGCTCTTCCGGATTACCGTACCATATTCAGCAGAGGCGCTCCGGCGCACCCTCCTCCCCTCATCATAAGGGAGCTGAACACCATCAGGAGCGGAATGCCTGACGAAAGGCTACACCTTGCCGAAGACAGAGCCTTTTTCTATATGGACAATATTTACTCCGATTATGGAAGAGAAAACATTAAGATATCTCTTGCTTTTCAGCGCGAGGTTATCAACAACATCGTCCCGCACGTGCAGCCGGATCTCATCCATTGCAACGATTGGATGACCGGCCTGATTCCTGCAATGGCAAGACAGTTGGGGATTCCATGTCTTTTCACTGTCCATAACATTCATACTGTGAAAAGCCCCATGTCTCACATAGAATACGAAGGAATTGATGCTGCATCATTCTGGCGACATCTTTTTTTCGAGCATTTTCCATCCTCCTATGAGCAAATCAGAGAGTCCGCCCCAGTAGATTTTCTTGCAAGCGGGATATTTGCCGCCCACTTTGTCAATACAGTAAGTCCAACCTTTCTGGCGGAAATAGTTGAAAACCGGCACGATTTTGTGGAAAGACCCGTGCAGCAGGAGCTGGCCAACAAATGGAATGCCGGATGTGCTGCCGGAATACTCAACGCTCCTGACCCATCTTTTGATCCTGCTTCCGACAAAGCTCTGGTTTGCCGATACAACGCAAAAGATCATGTTAAAGGAAAACTGGAGAACAAACGACTTCTCCAGAAAAGATTAGGGCTTATTCAGGATGCAAGCGCTCCGATCTTCTTCTGGCCTTCCCGTCTTGATACTATTCAAAAGGGATGTCAGTTGTTAGCCGAAATCCTCTACAATGTTGTTTCCAGCTACTGGGAGCGGAATCTGGAGATCATATTTGTGGCTAATGGAAGTTTTCAAGAGCATTTCAAACAGATAGCGCGGTTCCATAAGTTATACAACCGTGTGGCAATATGCGACTTTGACGAACAAATCGCCCGTCTGGCCTTTGCTGCTTCAGATTTTATATTAATGCCTTCACGTTTTGAGCCGTGCGGTCTTCCTCAAATGACAGGTCCAATCTATGGGTCACTTCCTGTGGCTCACGATACAGGAGGGATACATGATACGATCATTCACATGGATGTAAACAGCAATAGAGGCAACGGCTTCCTTTTTAAGACTTTTGATTC
>JAYEFW010000387.1:0-1771 GCA_034658795.1 Thermodesulfobacteriota bacterium | reverse complement strand
TGGCTCCAACCTCCCTGGCTTTTCCTTCATTTAAAACACCTTCAACGGTTTTTACGACTTTCTCGGCCTCTTGCCTGCCGACAATCTTCACATTTTCTCCAGAGGAAAGCCTGGAAGAAAGCATATCGAACACGCCGTCTTTTAAAAATGTCATATCTTTTTCAGCATTTATCTTAAACGGTATAATTGCAACACGATACTGTTTCGCAAATGCCGAATTTGAATTTAGACCTATTATTAAAATGATAAGAATACAGATTGTACTTACGTATTTATTTTTAAATATATTCATTTTCCCCCTACTATATTTTTTTATTCTTATGAATTGGCCTGATCCCCGATCCTTTATTTTTTATCCAGCTTTTCCTTCAAAACCTCGTTAACTATCTTTGGATTTGCCTTGCCTTTAGTCTTCTTCATAACCTGCCCCACGAAAAAACCCAAAAGTTTGGTTTTCCCATTCCTGTAATCATCAACCTCTTTGGTATTATCTGCAAGCACCTTTAATATTATTTCTTCTATTGCGGAAATATCAGTAACCTGGACAAGGCCCTTTTCTTTTACAATTTTATCAGGCGCCTTTCCTGTTTTTGCCATGTCTTCAAAAACAACTTTCGCAATCTTTCCGCTTATTACACCTTCCTTGATAAGCCTAAGCAGATGCGCCAGGTTTTGAGATGATATCGGCGACTGCTCTATGGTCTTTCCCTCAGCATTTAAAAGGCCCATTAGCGATCCCATAATCCAGTTGCTGACGGTTTTGGACTCAGGGAATATTTTTAAACAATCTTCAAAGTAGTTTGCTGTTGCCAGGCTTGCCGTCAGAACATCGGCATTGTATGAAGGAAGACCGTATTCCGTTATAAAGCGTTTCTTTTTTTCAGCCGGAAGTTCTGGCAGAGTTTCCCTGACAGCCTCTATCCAGTCTTCATCTATAAGCAAAGGTAAAAGATCGGGATCCGGAAAATACCGGTAGTCATGAGCCTCCTCTTTGCTGCGCATTGATGTTGACCTGTTTGCAACAGGGTCCCATAGTCTTGTCTCCTGCACTACCTTGCCGCCATCAAAAATAATTTCCTTTTGTCTGTTAATCTCATAATGCAGTGCCTTCTCAACATGCTTAAATGAGTTCAAATTTTTAAGCTCTGCACGGGTTCCGAATTGTTCAGCACCAATAGGTCTGATTGACACATTTGCATCACACCTGAAACTCCCCTCCTCCATGTTGCCGTCACATATGCCAAGGTAACGCACAATCGACCTCAACTGTCTCAGATAATTCCCTGCTTCTTCCGGCGACCTGATATCCGGCTCGCTTACGATTTCCATAAGGGGTACGCCTGTCCTGTTAAAATCGACAAAACTAATCGGTCTGCCTGGATCATGGCTTAACTTGCCGGCATCTTCTTCCATATGTATTCTTGTAATACCTACTCTTTTATTAGTGTCGCCCACTTCAACATCTATATATCCAAACTGAGCAACAGGAAGTTCATACTGGGAAATCTGGTAGCCCTTTGGGAGGTCGGGATAAAAATAGTTTTTGCGTGCAAATCTGCTTTCATGCTCGACCTTACAGTTTGTTGCCAGAGCCATTTTAATTGTGTATTCAACAACCTTTTTATTAAGTACCGGAAGCATACCAGGCATGCCCAAACAAACAGGGCAGGTATGAGTATTGGGAGGCGCCCCGAATGATGTTGAACAGTTGCAGAAAATTTTCGTATCTGTCTTTAGCTGGGCATGAACTTCAAGCCCTATTACAGGTTCA
>JAYEFW010000386.1:0-1777 GCA_034658795.1 Thermodesulfobacteriota bacterium | reverse complement strand
GTGAAGGGCTGGGGCTGGATTCTCTTGATGCAGTTGAAATTGTTGTGCTGCTTCAGCGCAATTTCGGCATAGAAGTCAAAGATATGAAGGAAGGTCAAAAAATATTCTATTCAATTGATACGCTGGCGAATTACGTATATGAAAATAAAGAGTAGCCATTCACGGCTTGAAACTTGAACGCTTACTCTATTTCATTGAAAAAACCGTGAACCGTGAACCTGGTAACCTGAGTAGTTACGACAAATGAAAATATTCATTACAGGAATTGGTGGAATCTCTGCCGCTGGAAAAAATATAACAGAACACCTAAAATCATTTAGGCTTATGAAAAGAAATGCCGGCACGGTTAGTTTGTTCGACACTTCTTTGCCATATCCGGTTTTTGAGGTAAAAAGCCCCCTGGTTAATAAACAAATTAATAAGCAAAAAAATGAAATGCGCACCCTGTCTCTCGCTATGTCTGCACTAAAAGAAGCCTTAAATGATGCCGGCCTGCAAAAGGACTTTTCCGCTATTAAAACGGGGGTATGCCTTGGAACTAGCGTGGCAAGCCAGTTGAATGACATTGATTTTTATCGAACATACCGGAATACAGGAGCGGCAGGTATGGCCACTGTTGACCGCTTTTTAAAGGGCAACCTTGCCGAGGCTATTGCTAAATCAATAAAAGCAAACGGGCCATCAGTTACCGTAGTTAACGCCTGCTCGTCCGGTGCTGACGCAATAGGAGTGGCTCTGTCATGGTTAAGAAGTGGTGTATGCGATATTGCCATTGCCGGTGGAGCAGACGAATTGAACGGAGTCCCTTTATGTGGTTTTGGAGCACTTGGGATTTTAAGCAAATCTTTATGCAGACCTTTTGATAAAGACCGTTCAGGATTGAACCTGGGTGAAGGAGCGGGAGTTCTGATTCTTGAGACAGAAAAATCTGTATCCCTAAGAGGCAAAAAATCAGTATTGCGTCTTGCAGGATATGGAGCAGCGGCAGATGCATACCATCTCACAGCCCCTCGTCCTGACGGTTCAGGGCTGGAGTCGGCATTGCGCAAATCTCTCGCTGAAGCAAATATTACTCCACAAGATGTATGTTTTGTAAATGCTCACGGCACTGCAACCCATGATAACGATAAGGTTGAAGGAATTGTGATTGAAAAAATTTTTGGGCCGAAAATAAAATTTCTTTCAACAAAAGGTTATACGGGCCATACTCTTGGCGCCGCAGGAGGTTTGGAAGCAGCATTTACAGCCTCTGCCCTGAGAGAATGCTGGATACCTGCCAGCGCAGGTTTTGTTCGACAGGACGAAAATATACCTGTTAAACCAATTACAGAAGAAACACAAATAAATGGTAGCTTTGCTGTATCCACATCACTGGCTTTCGGCGGGAATAATGCCTCTATTGTTATTGCCAAAGATCAATAAAATTGTATATAAATGAATATTGCCGGCATAGGAATAGTTTCTGCAAGAGGACGCGGAATTGAGAGTCTCGACATTGCATTACGGGAAGGATGGACTTCACCAAAGCTAATTAAGTCTGATAATGATCAAAATATTTTTTACCCCATTTACAGCCTAGAAAAAGAAACTATTAATGATATAAATTTATTAAAAAAAATACGCAGGGCAGACAAATTCAGCAAAATGGCAGTGATGGCTGCACGTGATGCGGTCGTTGACAGCGGTATTCAAATTAATGACAAAAAAGCAGATATTGGAATTATTCTATCAACAGCTTTTGGGCCTCATGTAACAACCTTCCGTTTTCTTGATGATA
>JAYEFW010000385.1:0-1779 GCA_034658795.1 Thermodesulfobacteriota bacterium | reverse complement strand
TAGCCCCTTCCACCGAATAATCCTGAAATTCTGGAAAGTACACCGGGCTGGTTCTCAACTAATATCGAAAGTACATGTTTTTCTTCTATCATGATTAATATCCTTTCCCTTGGTGTTAAACTTATATTAGTGCCCGAACGAAAACTAGAAAATTTTTTCAAGTTCAAGGAAAGCGCAAATTTTAACCACAGGAATACATTGAGTATTTCGAGGATTAAAATTTAAGCCTGACGCAGAAATTGGAAAAATTAGCAGTTTTCGTTCAGGCACTATATTAAACCAGGAGCATTTCTGTTATAGGCGCGCCTGCAGGAACCATTGGATAAACGCATTCTTCCTGTTCTACAACAAAATCCATGATTACTGCTTTAGGAGTGGAAAGACCTTTTTTGAGCACTTTTTCAACCTCATCCGGTTTTGTAGCTCTTAATCCTACTGCTCCATAAGCCTCAGCCAGTTTAACAAAGTCCGGAGCGTGTTCCATACCTGTTTGTGAATAACGTTTTTCGTAAAAAAGCTCCTGCCATTGCCTGACCATGCCAAGATAACTATTGTTCAAGATTACAACCTTAATTGGAAGACCGCATTGGGCAATAGTTGCCATTTCCTGGATATTCATCTGAATACTGCCGTCTCCTGCAATATCCACTACAAGTTTTTTGGGGCAGGCCAATTGAGCCCCCATTGCTGCAGGAAGTCCAAAACCCATTACACCCAAACCACCGGAAGTAATAAAATGATTGGGTTTGTCAAAATGATAAAACTGGGCGGCCCACATCTGGTTCTGACCTACTTCAGTAGTTATTATAGCTTTTCCCTTAGTTAGTTCGTAAAGTTTTTCCACAACGTATTGCGGCTTGATAACTTTTTCCTGAGCATATGCCAGGGGTTTTGTATTTTTCCACTCTTCAATCTGATCAAGCCATTTTTTTCTTTTTTCGTTTAAATCACCCAGATCTTCCTTGTCTAAAAGCTTATTAAGTTGTCCAAGTGTTGTTTTACAGTCCCCGACAATAGGAACAGTAACAGGAACATTTTTTTGTATAGATGTCGGATCAATATCTATGTGTATTATTTTTGCCCGTGAAGCAAATTCATCGGTTTTTCCTGTAACACGATCATCAAAACGAACGCCTATACCAATAAGCAAATCACAAGCTCCTGTTGACATGTTTGCCCTGTACGTGCCATGCATGCCCATCATTCCAAGCCACAAAGGATTTGTGCCAGGGAATGCACCCAATCCCATTAAGGAAGCTGTCAAAGGAATTTTTGTTTTTTGTGCGAATTCTGTAAGCTCTTTTGAAGCTTTTGAAAGAACAACTCCGCCTCCGGCAAAAATAACCGGCCTTTTGGCATCCTTTATAAGACTTGCTGCTTTGCTAAGTTGCCTGATATTTGGCTTATACGTAGGATTGTAAGACTTTAATTTAATCTTTTTTATTGGCTTATAATCAACTTTGGTTGCAGCGACATTCTTTGGGATATCTATCAGAACAGGTCCAGGACGTCCTGACTGAGCAATATAAAAAGCTTCTTTAACAACCCTTGCCAGATCTTTAGTATCTTTAACAAGGTAATTATGTTTTGTGCATGGTCTTGTTATCCCAACAATATCAACTTCCTGAAAAGCATCGTTTCCAATAAGCTGGGTGGGAACCTGGCCGGTAAATATAACAATTGGAATTGAATCCATATAGGCGGACGCTATTCCAGTAACTGTATTGGTTGCTCCGGGACCGGAAGTAACAAGAACGACGCCCACCCCGCCGCTGGCTC
>JAYEFW010000384.1:0-1783 GCA_034658795.1 Thermodesulfobacteriota bacterium | reverse complement strand
CATGGATCGTGCTTGCCTTCATGCCAGCCCTGCGAGCTTTGCTCAAGCGTTTCATAATAACGTTCTTTGTTTTGTTCAATCAGCCGTTCCATGCTTATATAGCGGCCGACTTCAAGTTCTGAATGGTGATTCAAACATATTGTCACTCCCTCCTCTTTACTCAAGAACAATCCGCACCTTGCCGGGATCCTCGACCGAAACGTTTCTTTATCTCCTTTCCAAAACACCTCATAATGATCATATCAATTTGCAGTTAGTGTGAGTTGCTGTCAAGCGTTTTTAGCGTAAAATTATTGTTTTCCGCTATCTCCTGACCTCGCAACAAAGATATGCTTACAGCCAACGAGCATATCTTTAATCGCCTGGCTACATCCACTCCTGTCGCAACCTGCCTGATACTATTCATTTATTTCATATCCTATTGCCTTGTATCCACTCACCCGTCTTCCATACATTTTTACCAGCATCGGGATATTCAAGTCTGCATAATCATATATAATTACCTCTGTTTTCATATCATGCAAACGATGAAGCCTGCCGGCATATTGTGCCACCGTGCCTTTCCATGATACAGGAAGTGTTAAGAACAACGTATCCAGTCTGGGATCATCAAAACCTTCTCCAAGATACCGGCCAGTGGCTAAAATAACTCTTTCATCGTCAACAGCCTTCATTTCTTCCGCCAGTGCCTTTCTTTGCTTTTTTCCCATGCCGCCTTTCATTACAAAAATGTTTTTCATTCTCAAAGAAAGTAAGGATGCCAATTTCTCAAGATGTTCAAGCCTTTCAGTCAGGACAACTGGGATACGCCCCTCATTTACAGCTTTTACAACATCTTCAACAATCATCTGATTTCGTTTTTCATTAACAATCAATGCACTATACAAATCATGTATCATAAGAGATTCTTTGTTTATCAATGGTTCAGGTATTTGAAAATTCGTAGATCGTACAATTACTTTATGATTGAATGGTCTCTTATCAGCCTGTTTGCGATCATCCACTTTATATCTTACAGGACCACAGTTCATAAAAATAATAGGATGATGTCCATCTTTGCGAATAACGGTAGCTGAAAGACCTGTAACATATTTTGCTTTACATTGCCTGGTTGCAATTTCAAAACTTCTTGCTGAAATATGGTGACATTCGTCCACAACAAGGTACCCATATTCCCCAACAATATCATCCACGGCCCCTTTTCTGCTAATGCTCTGAATTATTGCCACATCAATTATTCCTGAAGGTTTGCGTTTACCTCTGCCTATCTGACCGATTTTTTTTGGATCAAGTTCTAAAAAATTGCTTAAACGCGCTACCCACTGATCAAGCAATTCTCTCCTGTGAACGAGTATCAATGTATTTACACCTCGTTTAACAATTAAATATGCCGCGATCACAGTTTTTCCAAAAGCTGTTGATGCAGACAAAACACCAGTGTCAGAATTAAGCATAGCTTCAGCCGCTTTTTCCTGCTCCGGTCGTAATCTGCCGATAAATTTAACATCAATTGGTTCTCCATGAAAACGTTCATCTATTAACCGGACTTTAATTTTTAATGATTCAAAAAGCGATATTATTTCCTCAAGACATCCTCTTGGAATACCTATATGCTTTGGAAAATCTTCACAGCAATTAATGATTCGAGGTTTACCAAAAGTTGAGAAGCGCATTGCCTGTGCTTTATAAAATTCAGGATTTTGAAATGCAGCTACGCGAATTAATCGATTTCTCA
The DNA here is from genome assembly GCA_034658795.1 of Thermodesulfobacteriota bacterium. GTDB lineage: Bacteria > Desulfobacterota > Desulfobacteria > Desulfobacterales > ETH-SRB1 > B13-G4. Next base: position 48 of record JAYEFW010000384.1, on the reverse strand, counting down.
AAGATGGTGACAATATCTCTTTTTCAATATAGATTTGATTTCCAAGAA
>JAYEFW010000383.1:0-1784 GCA_034658795.1 Thermodesulfobacteriota bacterium | reverse complement strand
TTTTATCTTCGAAAAAATCCTGTCAAGTTCTTCAATGGTTATTGACTCTACTTTAACCGGCTCTTTAAGGAAAGAACCATGAGGTATAAATTTACTCATCATCCCCACAAAATGATTGTAATCAACATATTCCTCTTTATTGTATTCATTAATTTTTTTTAATTTTCCTTTTTTTGAAAGATTGAATAATACATATTTGTTATCTTCTTCAACGATTCCGGTATAACCATTGCTATATGATTTGATGCTTATAATTTTCATTATGTTATGAGTGATGGCTTTGTAAAAAGTCCAAAAATTAAGTTTCTTGCCATATAAATTCCTTTCAATCTTTCAATCTAAGTTGACCCATTAGAGGTTATATATTATACTATTTTCAAGCATTTTTAGACCATGATTGAGCGCAAACAAAATGAAAAGATATTTCCTTAAACGATTTTTGAAAATGGCGATAACTATTGCCATCTTTCATTTTCTTCTCTCAAGCATTCTAACTCCGTTTTGCATCTCAACTCGACTATCAGGCACTCAATCGCCGCTTTTGTCGGAATTTCATGTAATTAATCATCTTGCTTACCTGCTTATGAGTATTATCGCGTTTCCATTGGGTATTATAGCCAAGGTGGCGCCAACGCTTTACTCCTTTCTCAAATTGTCCGCCAAAGGTATTCCAATTTGGCTTCAAATTGAAGTTTTGTTGTTACTGAACAGTCTGCTCGCATCATCAATTTTCTCGGCTTGTTTTGTTTCCGTAACAACTTTTATGAAATTAATCAAAAATCAAACAACGGAAAAAGAACATTTGGAATGATACGGGGCACCCTTGATTAATACCTGAATTGTGCACGATTCAGGTACTATAGACTTTCAGATAATTAATTTCACAAGGCCAGAAGGAGGAAGGCGTATTAGTTATACGTCGACGACTGATAACACAGTGAAATTATTTATCTGAAAGTCTCTAATCTATTCGAAACGGACAGGTGATACCGGCGCATCCTTTTCTTCCGGGAAATCAGCAAAAGGAAAAGGCAGCGTGTTTTCATTTAGGGTTACGTACCGCATCACCCTGTAGGCATAGAAGGAAACCTTGTTGGAGAATTTCCTTACCGGCTTGCTGTAGGTTTTTGTGATAAAAAGGTAAACGTACTGAAATAGAACGGCTACCTGTATAATGATCTTGAGGATCTCAATGACAACGAGAAAAAAAAGGGTGTAAAGGAGACGTATGCCGATCTTCTTGCGGGATAGTATTGCACTTTTGACGGATTCCATTGGTTTTCCTGCCTTTTTGTCTATTGTTATTGTTGGTCTAAAAGGATTTCTACTCAAACTTTTCCACTTTTTCTCCCCATTTGCTTATCTCATTGGTAGCTCTTCTTGCAGCAAACTGTGAACCTATAGTAGTCAGGGCAAAAAGTGCTCAAATAACCCCGAAAACAATCCATGCGGTTTTTGGTTTGATATTATCGGATAGCGCTGGGCATTTATTTCTTTTTTTCTTTTTTCAATTTTCGTTTTTCCTTTGGATTAAGCACGGCCTTTTTTTGTTGTTCCCTTTTGCCTTTATCTTTTTTCCCCTTATCACCCATATCTGTTTCTCCTTGTTTGAAAATGATTTGCGCCTAACTGAGGCCCAATACGTTTACATTGCTGACTATGTTATCTTACACGTAACCGTTCACGGTTGATCAAAACGTATCAGCCAAAGGCTGACAAATTCAGTCCTGCCAGCGGCAGGCAAGTGTGAGAACTAAAGTTTATATTTCATGTGAGGTTACGGT
>JAYEFW010000382.1:0-1787 GCA_034658795.1 Thermodesulfobacteriota bacterium | reverse complement strand
GTATGAGAGGTCAAAAACAAAGTCATGCCTGCCCCAGCATATCAGCATTGGAATATCTGAAAGTTTATGCAGATTTTTATCAACATGCTTGACAAGGCTGTAGCCTGGGTCATTTTCGCTTAAAGGAATATCCTGAACAAACTTTAGCGTAGCGATCCTGTTTTTCCAGCAGTTGTACGGGGCAATCAGGCCGGATTTTACATCTTTTGAGAGCCCCTTTCTTGTTGCCATGAAAAGAGCGCTATATGCAAATACATTAAAACCGAGCACTGCAAGGCGTGCAAATGGGCAAACATCCCTTATGAGCCTTAGCCTGACAGGCAGCTTTTTATTGTCAGGAGGAAAAAAAGCCGCGGTGTTCATTATGATTATTCGCTTAATTCTTTCCGGGTATTTAATTGCATAAGCCATTCCGATCATCCCGCCCCAGTCGTGAACAACAAGAGTCAGCTTTTCCTTCAGGTCAAGGTAATCTAAGAGAGTTTCCAGATCATTTATACGGGTTTTCAGCTTGTAGTCATATGTTTTTGTGTCGGGCTTGTCAGACAGTCCGCAACCTATATGATCTACTGCAATTGTCCGGAATTGAGGTGAAAGCGCTGTAACAAGGTTGCGATAATAGAAAGACCAAGTAGGGTTTCCATGAATCATTATAATCGGATCGCCGGATCCCTCATCAACAAAGTGGTATTTAAGCCCGTTTAAATTAATATAATGGGACTTAAACGGGTATAGATGCCTGAAAGACGATATATCGACAGGTTTATTTTTCTTCATATTTTGTAACTACTCAGGTTCACGGCAGTTTTTCAAGCGCTTTTTTATATTTCTTTTTTTCCATTTTTTCAATATGATATTAAACAGACATAAAGGCAGGCGGGCTTAATACTAAGGAACGTGGGCGAAAAGACAGAAAGCGATCAAAAGATTAAACTTGTCTGATCACACTCTGGATATAAATATCCGGAGGTGTAATTACAACGAGTTCAGTGTCTTTCAGATAGTTCCAATGGAAGAGAAGCTTTTTAATTATAAGCTTTTTTATTGATACCTGGAATTTCATCCAGGCGATCTAATAAATTCTGATGTCCCGCTGTAAGCTTGTCTATCTTTCGGTTATTTCAGTGATTTTTTTTTCAAAGCTTTCAATGATCTCCATCATACCGATCAATTGAAATCGATGGTGATCTTCAAAAAATCCATGAATACTACAGTGCAGTTCTTTGGATTTTGATTTCAGCCCTCCATGATATGCCTGGCATTTACAAGGATTACTTCCATGAACCCCTCAAGAACATTATGAACAGGGCGCCAGTAAACCCCGGTGCTCTCCATTGCTAATATCGGACAACTATTATCTGTTAACCATTTTCTCATCTCTAACAAATCATTTGTGAATGTTCCAAACTCTTTTATTTCGTACTGTTCTTGGCCGTGTTCATCTATTGTAATAAGGCAGGCTGATATTTTTTTCTTATGCACGTCTAATCCGCAACAAACAGGGTGAACAATTTGAATAAATGTGGTATCTAATTTTTTGGTCATAGCTATCCTCCTAATTTTATTATGGTTGATAAAAAAATGTGATAGTTATGACCATTCGTTCAATTTTGCAAGTGTTTCATGCTTTGTTGTGCCCGCAGGGCATGGGGGTTAGTGAGCATAATGTATGTTTCGCGCAGTTAGATTCTAACATGCTTAATTAATTGTATTTACAGATTTTAGCAAATAATATATCTGTAAATCCGAAAAAAAGCAAGAAGGAGAGCGAAACATGCATGAAAATC
>JAYEFW010000381.1:0-8071 GCA_034658795.1 Thermodesulfobacteriota bacterium | reverse complement strand
AAAAGAGTCTGATAATTAAGTTTGGATTATGTAAGAAGCTGCAGGGAGCATGACAGGCAGGACGTTAAGACAGACAAGCGGCTACCTTGTTTTATCTCTTTTTTACTTTTTCTATAAACGTAGTGACATCAATGACCTGGATTCCTTGAAAATGTTTGATATTCCTCAGATGAGGATCTCTGGAAACAATATAATCCGCTCTTCCTTCCAGAGCACAGGCAATAAACATGTCATCTTTTGGATCTTCTGTTATTCCGTCAATGCTGTAAGTTCCTTTGGTGATTACAGCATATTCGATTATCATGCCGATGAACTCCTCAATATCCTCTTCTGAAGGCTTAAACCGTTCAACAATATGCGGATAATGGAGGACTTCATAAAGCTCTTTTAAAATTGCTTTTGAGGTAATCAGTATAAATGCATCATCAGCAATCAGGCTTCTAAGTTTTTTTGCAAATCCTTTTTTTGCAAAAGCCACGCTGACCATTACATTGGTATCAATGACCGCTCTGAGAATGAGCATATCGTCTTGCCCTTACCGCTTCGACTGCCTCATCAATAACACTGTCAATTTCATCCTGCTCATAACGTTCAGCACCTTTTGCAAGTCTGTCGGTAATCTCTCTGAACCTTTCCGACCAGGATTTTTCATTTTTTGGTTTTATTACGCTTTCAACCTGATGTTTCACAATAACTCCCTCAAGAATTTTTTTAACCACGTATTTTTCATCTTTACTCATTTTGGATATGAACTCAAACTGTTCTAAAAGTTCGCGGTCAATAATTTTATTTTGTGCCACGCCTGTGGCTTTGGCAAATACCAACTCATCTATAGAGACACCAAGCGCCTTAACTAATTTTGTGATTGCATCAAGTGACGGCGTGGATTTGTTCGTCTCATATCGCCTTATTTGAGAAATGGCCACTCCGCTTATCCTTACAAGTTCTTCCTGAGTTAATCCCTTTTCTTTCCTAAACTTTGCAAGATTTTTTGCAAAAGACATATAACCCCCTTTTGATATGCATAATATATTGCTCAATTTTTTTATTATACCACATATATCATTAAAAATATCTATATAGATATTATATAATTTATGATTTTTAGCAATATTTTTCTTGACAGGTTTTTATAAAAGGGGATTTTCGGCAGAAAAAAGGCCGTCAACTTTTGAACTTTGGCGAGTGCTCAGTTGACGGCCTGGAAAGTGTTCCAGTACCGAGGTGCGGCTTCATTATTTTAATTATTTGTGGCGAGACCTCCACCTGCTTTGAACAGCATCACGCATAACAACCATGAGTCCAGACCATTCTTTTTCTGAATATTTTTTTATTGACTGCATAACGCGTTGATGAATCTTTAACCGGGTCGGCTGTTTGAGGCGGATAATCAGAATTCCGTAGTGTACTTCATCACGATGACTTGAAAAACCTTTGTCGGTTGTAATCAAAAGGCACTTTTCATTTTGGACTTTCTGCCATAGATCTTCATCTGTTATCCCTTGGTCATCAGTGCCGCGAATGTCAATAACATCAAATCCTTGCTCACACAGCTCTTTTACGGTAATTAACGGTATGTTCTCATCTACAAAAATTTTCATACGGCATTTTCAATAGGCGTTATCTGTTCTTCAGCAAGATATGCGGCATAATCCAGACAGGCATATATGTCTTCTGTTTTCAGTGATGGATAATCTTCAAGAAGTTCTTCAATTTTATCCCCATTGGCAAGCATCCGAATTATTTGATGGACAGGAATCCTTGTGTCTTTGATACATGCCTGGCCGTGACAAATTTTTGGCTCGATTGATATACGTTCATACATAATAAAACTCCAATCTCTGCAAATATGAGTCTTGCGTTTTTTAACTTTCTTGAATTTGCAAATTTATGTGAAATTGCCCGGGCAGTTAAATTTTTTTCAATGCCACTTCAAGTCTCTCCCCGTTTTTAACGATCTCCATGTAACCGCCATCACTTAACATGCCTGGGTTTGCAATAATGGTGCTGCCTATTTTATCCTTTCCGACTGCTTCATGAATATGCCCTGTAAGACAAAGCTGAGGCTGATATTTTTCTATAAATTTTCTAACAGCCGTACTTCCAACATGAATTCCCTCGCCAACAATATCCAGGGCGGTGTTATGTGGAGGAGTATGAGAGACCATAATTTTTATTGGAAGGTTCTTTATGCTCTCATATCCTTTATAAATAAATTCTTCCAGTTGTTCTTCGCTGTATTCACTTGGGGTGTTGAATGGCGTAGAATTGGAACCTCCAACACCGAAAATTCCTACATCTTCGATAATAATGCCTTTGCTGTGAAGATTGATTCCGATTTCATCAAAGTAATTATTCACTTCTTCAAGGTCCATGTTGCCGAACTGAGCATAGATAGCGGGATTATAACGCGATATAAAGTCTATAATATTTCTGGCCTTTTTAATTCCGCCGTAGTTTGTTAAATCTCCGGTAATAACAACAAAGTCCGCATCTGAGATTCCATCTATTTTTTGTACATTTTCCGCATGATCATGAATATCACCAAATGAAATAAATTTCACAACAACCTCCTCGTAACATCTCAATTGCCTTTTGTGTAATAGTTCGGCCACAAAAACACTAAGGCACCAAGATTATAATATAATTTTCTAACAAACTTCATAAACTCTTTCGAGCAAACCAGGTCCTGATATCTTATGTACAGTATATGCCGTATATACAATTTTTTCAGCAATAAATTCTTCTCTTTTTGATAAAGATTTAAAATTCATACCCCTTCTTCGTGCCTTCGTGCCTTTGTGGCTGAACTGTTACTTATTTTCTTTAGAATATCAGCAGATTTTTTTGAAAGAGTGCCTTTTGATTCAGCAATGCCTATTGTATGAAAACCAAGAGTATTATAAAGATCAAGCAATTCAGGTGATTTTTTCCCTATTGCCTTTATATGTCTTTCCACGGTTTCAATATCTCCTCTGGCTACAGGACCTGTCAGTGCTGCTGGAATTCCGGCCTTTTCTATATTCGAAAGCGTACCTTCAATTAAAGGTTTTAAGACCTTCCAGGTGTCACTGCCGGATATGCCTGCATGTTCAATAAGCCTGAAAGCAAGAGAAAGAAGGGTTACAAGATAGTTTGATGCAACCACGGCGGCAGCATGATAAAGGGTTTTATCTTCCGTGTTTATTGAAATACAATCTGCGCCAAGATCAACCGCAATTTTTACTGCTATATGTAAAGCTTGAGCATCACCTTCCACAGCAAATATGATTCCGTGAAAAGGGCTTTCATTCCCTTCATTCAGGGCAAAGCTCTGCATGGGATGCATTGACCCGATAAAAGCGCCACAGCTTTTTGCCGATGATAAAATCGTTGATGGAAGTGCTCCGCTGCAATGCAAGACCACGGAATCTCTTTTGAAGCCCTCATTAAATGCAATATTGCTGCATGTATCAGATATTTCGCTGTCCGGAGTTGTTAAAAAAACAATATCTGCTTTTTTTGTTATTTCCCAGGGTATGGTAGTGAAACGCCCGGTTCCTGTTAAGTCTGCAAGTCTTTTTACGGATGAAAAGCTTTTGCTTGCAAGGCCGGAAATTCCATAGCCGGCTTCTGATAAAAATTTAGCAAGAGCGGTTCCGACTCTTCCGCAACCAACTATTGCAATCACAGGTTTCATTATTTAATGCCCAACCTACATTTCTCATAAACAAGCAACTTCTCAATAAATACATAAACGAGCCTGCTGATAATAAAATATAAAAAAGCTGGCTGTTTGAACATTTTAGTGAGCTTTAAGAAAAAACAGCGTATAAGAGATAATTCATACTTAAAACATATGATCTGCTGTTTAATCAATACGCATTAAAAGGGTTGGCTACTGTTTTTTCTTTAGGCTCACTTAGATGTGAGTTCCAGATATTTTATATTTTATTATCAGTGGGCTCGTCATTTATCGCGTAATTCACCAGAACTTTTTGAGAAGTTGCATAAATAATTCATAGTCTCGTGGTATCTTCGACAATAAAAGGAAAACCTTTTATTCCTATGCTCATTTTTTTTATCCAGATTCTGGACATTGTAACGGTTTCACCTTCCATGCTTACAAGGCTGGGAAGTTCTTCTACATAGGAAATATCCTCAATTTTAAATTCATAGTAAAAAGCATCGGAACTGTATGGGTCAGGCACCAGAATAATCTTATCAGGATCATACTGATGCTTTTGAGGTGATCCAGAGTAAGAAATATGAGTTTTTTTAATGTTTATCAAATCCTTTGGCTTCTTGTAAGCTTGAATCTCAAATTTTTCGGCCTTTCGTGGAAAATTTTCTGACGACATGTTAGTTGTCTCCTTGCCTGGTTACCATGCTCCAGCGTGGGAACCCACAAACCGTGAACCGTTACCCTTGAAGGGATACTATAAATTCCCCTATCTTCTCAGCAGACCTGCCGAAAAGTTCCTCTATCTCAACAGATTCAAAATAATTATCGTCCCAGGCAATGCTGTTTTCTTGAACAATATTCTTTATATGCTCATACTTGCCGCCAAGTGCTTTTATCCTATCTGTAAGGGATACTTCTTTTTTAAATGTAATATTCAATAAAAGAAGATATTCTATCATATTCGGCATTTCAGGAGAATCAGAGATTATTGGAATAACAAGAATACTTCGGTTATCTTTACGACCTTTGCCGATATATACATTCCCATGTCGAACAATTATCCTTTTAGTACCCTTAAGTATGTTATCCTTTTCAACTCTTGATGGAATGGGTTTTAAAGAACCCTCTTTCTCTAAAACCTCTATTGTTGACTCATCTGTTGGTTCACCAAGGAGGTTAAGATTGCCTATTCTGTATAAAGTTAACCCCTTGATATGTGAAATAATTCTCTGAAGATTTTTAAGAACAACAATATTTCTGTTTATAAGCTGTGAAACACCTAAATTGTGTTTTGCTAACTCATCAAAAATGAGGCCCTCAAGTTTTTCACTTATACGACTTGTACCTACAGTAACTGTCTTGGCCTGGTGTTTTATTGCATCCACAGGACGAGACATATAATTAATAGATTCTCCAATAGATTTAAACAGAGTATTAAGCATGTTAAGTGCAGTACCTTTTTTGTCAAAGTCGATCTCAAAATCTGACACAGGCAGCCTTCCAGCCAGGTATTTAAAAAGAAGAGTCAAATCTGAAGCATTGGCAATAAAAGTCGGGACTTTTTTCCCAGATCTTTTTTCCCTGAACTGTTTGTAAAAATGTGCAATTTTTTCTCTGAATGTTTTTTCAAGTACAACTTCGTAAACATCAAGGCCACTCTCTATATAATCATCAATAGTATTCTGCAGTTCCTTACTAAATGCATATAAAAAACGCGACCCCTCATTAATGGCAAGGGCTGCATAGTATCCCCAGATATGCCCGACCAGAGTGTTCAGGATAGGTGCAAAATGCTGGTTTACAACCGGAACATGAAATACATCTTCTGCATAGGCATTAAATCCGCTCTCTCCCTCGTCAGCTATAACAACAGGCGTGGCCTTGTGTGCCTGAAAAATGGCTGTATCCTTAATGATGTCACCTATAACATTTCGTTTTGTGCCGGCAGCACACACAATTATAAGAGGCTCGGATGATAAATCTATATGTTTTTTGTCCTCTATGTAATCAGAGGAAATTGTCTTGTAGCAGAGTTCGCTCAGTTTGATACGTATTTCATCTGCAGAAGCTTTATTGTGACCACTGCCTACCGTTGCCCAGTAATTTTTTGTTGCGGCAAGCCTTTTGGCGGATTTTTCTATCTCTTTTTTCATAGATAGAACTTTTCTCATATGTGATGGAATTTCCCGCATCTGTCTTATTTCTTCTGTTATAAACTCATCATTCCGCAAACCCTTTAAGCTTGCAATTTTAAGGCCCAAGAGAGCTCCCGCTATAATCTGAGAATAGAATGCCTTTGTTGAAGCCACCGACATCTCAATATCCCGCCCGCTGCTTGTGTACATAACACCGTCAACCTTAAACGTAATGTCTGAATCCCTGCGGTTGACTATGGCGATGGTATGGGCTCCTCGCTCTTTAACCATATCCACGGTACGATTTGTATCCGTTGTTGTTCCGGACTGACTAATAGCAACAACAAGTGCATCTGCCATACTGTTCTTGTCATCATATTCATTAAGCTTAAATCCGCTGAGTTCTGATGCCTTAAATGAACGCGCAGAAAAACACGGCTCATCAATGTAGTAATTTAAAATATCTGAACATACTTGTGCAGCAACTCCGGCCGTACCCTGACCGACAAAATAAATTCTCCGTATTTTATTGTTTATAAACGCTTGTTGAATGGATATCGGAAAAACTTTTTCATCGAGCGTTAATACGTACCTCTGTTTCCCGTTTTCCTCGATTTTCCAGCGATTCTGAAGAGTCTTTTCCACTGAAACAGGGGATTCAGAAATTTCTTTCAGGAAATAATGCGGAAATTCCTGACGGTCTATATCTCTTGATGTTATCTGCGTACGTTTTATATCCTTTTCCCCAATTTCAACCTGGGTTCCGTCATAAAACATCGCTTTAATGTCCTGGAGGGCTCCACCGGATTCCTGGCTAAGCACAAAGATCTGTCCCTGAGTTTTGCCATCCTTTCCTTCAACAACCTTTTCTCCGTTCATCTTGAGATAGAACGGAGTCTGCTCGACAAAACCGTAAACTTCAGAGGTTGGCAGATAATGACCTTCAGATAGTCCTATAAAGATAGCCTGACCGCTGCCTTTCTGAGCAAGAAAAAGTTTGCCGGGGGCAAGGTCTGAATGCATAAATATGGCATGTGAACCTTCAAAATCATTGACTGCCAGACGGAATGCTTCTTCCAGATCATTTCCCTGTAATATATATTTTTCAATTTGCAGCGGGATTATTTTTGTATCGGTTGTAATGTCCTTATGTATAAGATTGCCTTTGTTTTCATATTCTTCGTTAAGCTCAATGTAATTGTCGATATCTCCGTTAAGACAGACATGAATTATTCCGCTTTTATCTGATATGTTTCCGGTCCCTTTATTATCAACCGGATGACAGTTCGGTTCAGTAATAGCCCCGATTGAAGCCCAGCGAGTATGGGCTTCAACAGTATGATATTTGTGCGGGCACGAGATAAGTGTTTGAAAAATCGGATCATTTCTTATCTGATTCCTCAAGAAGCTAACATTGTCTCCAAGGCTTCCTATCTCAGCGGCAATCTTATAGGTAATGGCAATGCAAACACATTTCTCTCCGCTTTCATCTTTTGTTTCATGGATATCTATGCCCATGTTGACAAGGACATCATGATTTGACCGCACCCTGAACTGATCAAGAAAATCGATATTGTCTGATTTGCCCAGCTTTTCTTTAAATCTTTCAAACTCTGCTTTTTCAAGGATAAACATAAGAGATATGCCGGCTGAATCACGGCCTCTTACTTCAAGACGGTCTATACTGTTTAGAACTGCATTAATATTTTTTGCGATTTTTAAGGCAAAAGAAGTAATAGACTGAAAATCCCGGTTTAAAAGCTCCCCGACTTTGACAATATTATCTAAGAATTCAAAAGTAATGCACCATGAAATATCCTTTAGGTCTTCAATTCTGCGAGACATTGTATCAACTATATCAGCATCAAGCCGTCCCATATTATCAGACAGCAATCTTGATTCCCTGTTTATGATGTTATTAAGATTGTCAGATAATTTTGAAAGTTCGTTTTGGATATCTTTTCCAGCAAAACATTCAGCAAAATAATCGTCTGCCTTTAAAGACTGCACAGAATGCAGAAATGAGTCTATAAGTTTTTGGCCACCCAAATAATCAATCAGATAATCATTAATTAAAAATTTATTATTTTGAGCGCAGTCCAAATATCCTTTTTCACCGATCTTTACAGCCATATCATTCAGGGATGCCATATTTATATGATCGGCTTTTTTTTCTTTTCTCTTAAAAGAAACAAGCCCTGCAATACCGCAACAAAGGATATTTTCACTGCAAGGGAAAAAAACAATGGAATTGTTCGGCAACCCTGCTGTG
>JAYEFW010000380.1:0-1794 GCA_034658795.1 Thermodesulfobacteriota bacterium | reverse complement strand
TGCAGCATAAGGTGAAGCACTGCCATCAGCCGGATAATAGTTAACCCACAGGCCTTCTTTCTTTGAAACAACAAGACCGGCATGTTCAAGTATTTTTAAATGTTTTGAAACCGTGGGCTGGGCAACCTTTAAGGCGGTCTGGAGTTCACATACACACATCATCTTATGCTGAAGCAGCTTGACAATTTTTACCCTGTTAATATCAGAAAGGGCTTTCATTACTTTGACGAATTCTTTCATTTTGTTCTCCCCATATATTCCTTTTCTGGAATATAGTTCTTTATATATTAATTGTCAAGTAATTAGTGCCTGAACGAATCCCCCCTGAATTGCAGTTTTCCTGAAGAGTGTTTTGATAATTCAGTGTAATTCCGTGAAAATCCGTGGTGAACTATTACAAAATAAGTTTGTAAATTTCTGAGTTATATCTAAAAACACCTTGACAACCACCCCCAAAAACAGCTAATTAATTCGTTAATAAGTTATATCTAAGAGATAAATCAATTATGCTAAAAATAAATACAACAAATAATATAGAGTTTAAATGCTGGTGGTGGCTCGAATTTGCGGAGATGTCACCGGGACTCTATTAGCTTAATTATAAGCTTTAATGACCGTGGGCAGACCCCAAAACCCACGGTTTTTTATTTTCAAAAGGCCGTGGAAAAGTTCACGGCCTTTTTTATTATGTTTTTTCACCAAAAAGAAATTATAAAAGCATTTTGATAATTCAGTGTAATTCCGTGAAAATCCGTGGTGAACCATTCCAGATAAAGGAGCATTTATGCTTATAAAACAATTTCCGGACAAAGATAAATTTGTCCAATTGGCAAAGCACAATAATGTAATTCCTGTTTGTGTAGAAATCCTGGCGGATACTGAGACCCCGGTTTCTCTTTTTAAGGAAATTTATAAAAATAAAGGGCCCATATTTCTCTTTGAAAGTGTAGAAGGAGGTGAAAGATGGGGAAGATACAGCTTTCTTGGCTCCTCAACCCGCTTTCATATCAGAGTGTTTAAAAAAGAAGTGGAAATTCAGGGCAACGGCACCTTCGATAAGATCCCTCATAATGGGAAACCGCTGGAGATTCTTAGAGATTTTATGAGCAGATACAAACCGGCTGATATTCCTGAACTTCCCAGGTTCTGGGGAGGAATGGTAGGATATTTAACCTATGAAATGGTTTCCTTTTTTGAAAAAATCCCGAATATGCTGCCGGAAAATAAGCCTTTTGCTCATTTTATAATACCGGATGAACTAATTATCTTTGACAATATCCGCAATACGTTCTTCGGCATAGTCATCGCATTTCCGGATGAAAATCAGGATCCTGAACGAACTTATGATGAGGCTGCAGCTCGAATACAGGCCATGCTTGAATCAATGGATAGCAATCCGTCGGAAAAAAATATCCAAAAAAGTCAAGCAGAATACAAGGTGACTGCTCAAATGGAAGCAGATACTTTTCGATCAAACGTAAAAACTGTAAAAAAATATATCCATGAGGGGGAAGTTATTCAAACTGTAATATCTCAGCCCTTTATCTGCGAAACTCCTCCTGACCTCCTGGAACTGTATCGGGCCCAACGATATATTAATCCTTCGCCTTATATGTTCTTTATGCATCTCGATGATATGGCGCTTGTCGGCTCTTCACCGGAAACAATGGTAAGGCTGGAAAACAGAGTAGCCACCCTTCGCCCTATTGCCGGAACACGACCCAGAGGAAAAACCGAGCAGGAAGACAGGGCACTTGCAAATGAGCTTCTTCAAGATGAAAAAGAAAGAGCCGA
>JAYEFW010000379.1:0-1797 GCA_034658795.1 Thermodesulfobacteriota bacterium | reverse complement strand
ATTGGTGTTTGCGACGGCATTGCCATGAATCATACAGGCATGAAATATTCCCTCGGCAGCAGAGAGCTGATTGCCGACTCCATAGAGGTTATGGCTGTTGCTCATGCATTTGATGCAATGATAATGGTTACAAATTGTGACAAAATTGTTCCAGGGATGCTTATGGCTGCCGCACGTCTAAACATCCCAACCATTGTGATAAGCGGAGGTCCGATGCTTGCCGGAGAGCATCCTGAAAAAGCCGGCTCTGAAAAAATAGATCTTGTCACTGTCTTTGAAGCTGTTGGTGCGGTGCTTTCCGGAAAAATGACTGAAAAAGAGTTGTCTGCAATTGAGGATGCCGCCTGCCCCACTTGCGGATCCTGTGCCGGTATGTTTACTGCCAACTCTATGAACTGTCTGACAGAAGCTATAGGGATGGGTCTGCCCGGCAATGGAACAATACCCGCGGTTATGGCCGCTCGAATCCGTCTTGCCAAGGAAGCCGGGATGCAGATCATAAGCCTTCTTGAAAAAAATATTACACCAAAAAAAATCATGACGGAAAAAGCCTTTAAAAATGCGCTCACCGTTGATATGGCATTGGGCTGCTCTACAAATACCGTACTGCATCTTACAGCTTTAGCAAAAGAAGCTGGAGTAGATATAGATCTCAATCTGATTAACGAAATAAGCAAGGTTACACCACATCTCTGTTCCTTAAGTCCTGGCGGAAAAGATCATCTGGAAGACTTAAACCGTGCCGGTGGAATAAGTGCGGTTATAAAGGAATTATCCGGAGCCGGACTTATTAATAATGAATGTATTACAGTAACAGGCAAAACAGTTGGCGAAAATACCAGGGATAAAATAATACTGGACAATAATGTAATTCGTTCAATCGACAATCCCTATCACTCCCAGGGCGGACTTGCTATAATGTTCGGCAACCTTGCCCCGGATGGATGTGTTGTAAAACAATCAGCGGTTCTTGATGAAATGTTATGCCATGAAGGCCCTGCCAGAGTGTTTGATTCAGAAGAAGATGCCGGTAAAGCAATAATGGAGAACAAAATAAAAAAAGGAGATGTTATTGTAATCCGCTATGAGGGACCAAGGGGCGGTCCTGGTATGCGCGAAATGTTGACTCCTACTTCGGCAATTGCAGGTATGAAACTGGACGCTCATGTCGCACTTCTTACAGACGGCCGTTTTTCCGGGGGCACAAGGGGTGCTGCAATAGGACATATTTCTCCTGAAGCTATGCAGGGCGGGCCTATTGCAATTATTCAGGAAGGTGATCTGATTTCCATAAATATTCCAGGGAAAAACATAACGCTCAAAGTATCTGAAGAAGAGATACAAAATAGATTATCAAAGTGGTCTCCCCCAGAGCCAAAGATAACACATGGCTATATGGCCAGATACGCTCGCATGGTTTCATCTGCCAGCGATGGAGCAATTTTCAAGTAAAAAACCCGTAACCCGCAAATTGAAAGGAAATTTTATCATGAAACTTACAGGTGCACAAATCCTTATGGAAGTACTAAAGGAAGAAGGTGTAAAAACTATTTTTGGATTTCCGGGTGGCGCTGTCATAGATATCTATGATGAACTTGCTAAGACCGATATACATCATGTTCTTGTGCGCCATGAACAGGGTGCGGTACATGCTGCTGACGGTTATGCAAGAGCCAGCGGCGGGGTGGGCGTCGTTCTTGTTACTTCCGGTCCCGGAGCAACCAATACAGTTACTGGAATAGCGTCCGCCTATATGGATTCAATTCCAATTGTTATATTTACCGGCCAGGTTCCCAC
>JAYEFW010000378.1:0-8097 GCA_034658795.1 Thermodesulfobacteriota bacterium | reverse complement strand
TCATTTCTAAGTCGCTTCATTGGAGCAGAATTGGGCTGTACAATAGCCACGATTCGATCTGCAACTACAGTACTTCCAAAACCAATATTCAACAACTTCTGTTTCATATTTCCTCCCTTTTAAACCTTAAAGCTACTCAATATTTTGTACCTGTTCTCGTATTTTTTCAAGCTCGGATTTAACGGTTACAATTGTATGTGACACATTTGAATTTCCTGCCTTTGCTCCCATTGTATTAAATTCTCTGCTGAATTCCTGGAGTAGAAAATTTAACTTTCTTCCAGCGGATTCCTCAGAGCCCATAATAGTCCTGAATTCTTTTATATGACTTTCAGCTCTTAGTATTTCTTCAGAGATGTCGCTTTTATCTGCAAAAAAAGCCGCTTCCTGAGCGATCCTTGCAGGGTCAATATCAATCATGCCTTTTGTTAATGCAGTTATGCGTTCCTTCAGTCGTTCCTGATAATGGGATAACAAATTTTCAGATTCCTTTTTGATTTGACCAAGACTTTTTTCTATAAAGTCAAGTCGACTGATAAAATCCCTGGCGATGAAATCTCCTTCCTTCTTCCTCATGGCATTAAGGTCATCAAGAGCTGTGCTTAAGCAGGGTTTTATACTATCCCAACAAATGTCCATATCTTTGCTGGTTTCGACAGGTTTAATAACTCCGCCTGTGTTCACCAGAAGATCCAGGGAGATGTCGGCGTTTACGTTGAGCTTGTTTTTAAGTTTGGAAAGTACATTAATGTATGCCAAGGCTTTAGGTTCATCTATATCAAAACCATATGCTTCTTCGGAATCATCTGTTATCTGTAGTTTAATTTCTATACGGCCTCGTGATACATTATCAGAAATCATGCTTTTAATTTTATCTTCCAGACAAAGATAACCATGAGGTACTCGCAAAGAAATATCAAGATATCTGCTGTTATAGGAGCGAATTTCTATTGAGACAGTTAATTGATCTTTTGTGTTTTCCGAACCGGCATATGCAGTCATGCTTTTCATCATTTTTTGTTCCTAATTTTTTAAATCAACAGAATATTTATTTCGTACCATTTCAAGATAAGCAACCATGTTTTTTTCAGTATAGTCAGGGTATGTCCATGATAATTTTTTAAATGATCCTTTTTGATAGATCAGGGTAAGATCGGCATAGATACCCATACCTATGTAGATTCTGTGTGCATAGTTTTTGCCGGTTGCGAGAACAAAACGTTCTTGAAGCATATAGCCTGGATCAATGTTGACAAGACGCTTATCGTTTTTTGAATATTTTTTTTCGATTTTGTTTGTAATGATTTTTATTTCCGGCAGAGAATTTTGTTCAACAAGAGATTTAAATGCAAGAACTCGTCTGAAAAGCGGAGAACCCATTTCAGGTTCGTAATAGCTGGTATAGTTAAAGGGCAGCCACTGACTAACCATGTCAATAGAGCCGAATTTTTCAACAAGTTCCCTTACAACCGGAACAATAAGGCTCTTTTCCTTCATAAAGAGCCCTGTAACGAGTTTGGCAGGTTTAGGGTTTTGGGGTATGCTCATATTTCAAGAATCAATACTTTTTGCCTCATCAATGAGCATAATAGGGATATTATCTCTTATTTCGTATAAAAGTTTACAATTATCACATATAAGCCCGTCATTTGTATCGTTAATATATATATCGCCTTTACACTTTGGACATGCAAGTATATTGAGAAGTTCTTCACTTAAAGCCATGATTGCTTTCCTTCTGTTAATAGTTGATGCAAATATGCTCTGTTCTCATTAATAGAATTTTTTTATAACAGATAATAAAAAGTTTGCCAAGCAGGTTACATATATAATCAATTTTTTCCCTGAAGAATTTTGCTTACAGTCTTTATATTCCGGACGGTCAACACCTATACGCCTACTTGGGGAAGTTATTTCCTCCCCGTTCCTAAGTGAACTACTATTTTTTATTTAGAATTTCTGTTATAATGCTGCAAGCATGGGCTGTACCACCCTGACGGTTTTTTAGATACTTGAGAGCTTTGTTAATCACATCTTCATGTGAAGGCGGCTCCTTTGTATTTTCTATCAGAATATCAGCAACCTGCTTCCAGTTCAAAGCAATACGTACAAGGCCCTGGTTTACTATTTCGTTTCCTATCCAGTAAAAGTTATCCCAGTAGGGGCCTATAACGGGAATAACTCCGGCAGTTAAAGCTTCCAGAAAATTTTGTCCACCTAAAGGCGCAAGACTTCCGCCTACAAAAGCGGCATTTGAATGCCTGTATGCAAAATTCAGCTCACCAAATGTATCCCATAAGATGATTGCGCCGGAAGGAACAAGAGTTTTTGCATTTGATCGCAATATAAAAGGGATTGACAAGCGGCTTAAGGTATGTTTCCAGTGTTTTATCCTTTGAAGATGTCTTGGAAACAAACCAATAACTGTATTGGGTTGCCTGCGTCGTATATCAAGGATAATCTTTTCAACTTTTGCTTCCTCTTTGTGTCCGACAGATCCAAGAATTATTAAGTATGTGTCAGGAGCGATAATTTTTTCAAGGGGGGCTGCTTTCTGGGAAAAGCTTTCTGTATAGCCTAAACGGTCGAATTTTATATTTGGCATAACAGTTATGTTTTTAGGACCAAATAATTTGGCAAATCGACCTGCATCATCTTCAGATATGGCAAAAATTTTATCTGGCCTTAGAGCGCGCCATAATGAAGGCCAGACAAGATACCTCTTTAAACTTTTTTCAGTTATTCTTCCATTTATAATAATTGTTGTGCAAGCATATTTTTTTAATGTGTAGAAAAGACCCGGCCAGATTTCAGATTCCAGAAGAACCATTATTTTAGGGCGGACCTGGTTTGCAGCTTCTTTCATAATGGATGGTTTGTCAAAAGGAAAGTATGCTACAGATACATTTATTCCTCCGCGTTCCTTGAGAATATCTATAATTGATCGTTCGAGGATTTCTAAGCCCTGTTTAGTGTTGGTAGTTACTAAAATCCTGGTTGGAAATTCCGGCTTTAAATTTTTTATTAGTTCAACAGCCAGATATGATTCACCAACTGAAGCAGCCTGAATCCACAGTTCCGCTTTTGGTAACTTTTTTTTAAGTATCCTCTGCTCATATCCGTCAGCAAGACGTTTGTTGAATCTAAGCCTCGGAATAAACATTTTCCAGACCATGTCATAAAACCATAAAAAAACTTTTATTGCTGATTTGTGAGAAATGGGTTTTTCTCCTGTTTAAAAAATTTCTGATGATATAATTTAAAAGTCCAAAGTTCTGTAGTCATGCCGGTCCCGGATCGGGGTCAGGAATGACGGATCCGGCATCCAGCCTCATTATCCTCTTGGAATTATTCTGGATTCCGACTTTCGCCGGAATGACTTCACGAATGAATCAACACCATGTATATTAATGCGTTAAAAGAATTTTTGACTCTCAAAATATAAAACAAATATCATAATGTCAATGCAGCCTGGAAAGGACACAAAGAAGATTGACATGCAGTATTGAAATTAATAGTGTATCGGCAAAATAACATCCCCCTGAATCCCCCTTCAAAGCGGGACTTTAAAGGAACAGCCCTTAATGAAAGTTGCACTTGTATGTAAAAAATATTCTTTGCAAGTGGGTGGTCTTGAAAGATATACATATTTTTTAAGCCGCGAATTGGTTCGAGCGGGCCACGATGTCCATGTTTTTGCCAATATCTGGCAGGAAGAACCAGGTGTCATTATTCATCGTGTACCGGTGATTCGCCTATCTTCTCCTGCCAGGAATCTCTCCTTTGCCTTTTTTACAAACCGGGCTCTATCGAAAATAAAATTCGACATAATTCACAGCATGGAAAGAATTTTTTATCAGGACATATTCAGGGTTTCAGATGGCATTAATCCTGTCCAGATGCAGCAAAAATATCCCCACCCTGTTATTCGCTTTATTAAAAAAATTGGTCCCAGACGGATAGCGCTGAGTTATTTGGAACACAGAATATTTGTGGATAAAGGGTGTAAAATCGTCATGACCAATTCCGAGCTTGTCAAAAGAAATATTATTGAGCATTACAGGGTGGATCCTGAAAACATAGTTGTAATTTACAATGGGGTAGATACATCAAGATTTAATCCCAAGGTAAAAGAGAAGTTCAGAAGTTCTTTAAGGGAAAAGTACGGCATAAAAAAAGAAGAATTAGTCCTTATCTTTGTATCAAATGATTTTAAGCTAAAAAGGCTTGATTTGGTTTTAGAAGCCATGTCTTTTTTGAAAAATAATAAAATCGGGCTTTTTGTCATAGGAGCAGATAACCATAGAACATACCAGAGATGGGCTGATAACCATAGCCTGGGAAAACAGATTTTATTCCTTGGACCCAAAAGTAATATAGAAAAATATTATGCCGCCAGTGATATATTTGTTTTACCTACGCTTTATGATGCCTTTGCAAATGTCTGTCTGGAAGCGATGGCCTGTGGCTTGCCTGTAATTACTACCGATTCCAATGGGGCAGCAGATCTTATCAGTGATAATGAAAATGGTTATATACTTAAAACACAAAAGGCAGATGAATTAGCTGCCAGAATAAAAGCCCTTGAGCCGCTGTCGAACAGGACAAGGATGGGAGATAATGCGGCCGCAAAGGCAGCATGTTTTACAATGGAAAAACATGTAACAAAAGTACTGAAGCTTTACAAAAGAGTCAGCACTAAAGGCCAGGTATGAAGGACTTTTCTTCGCAGATTAAATGCAAAAAAAAAGATCATCTGATATTTAATAAAGATTATCTGAAGGTATTGGATGATGTGCATTTTGATTCTTTTGAGTCTGTCTGGAAATACCAGGGCGGCGAAACCATAAAAAAAATAAAAGCAAGGTCTGTAATACGTTTTGAAATTCAAACCAATAGCGGCAAAAAATATTTTTATTTAAAACGTCACAATACTGAATTTGTGGGGATAAAAAGAATTCTTGCTTTATTTTCTCCAAAACCGGTTTTGTCTGAAGGCAAAAGAGAATTTGAAAATATATGCGATTTCCGTAAAGGCGGGCTTGGAACGGTTGCACCTGTTATCGCCGGGGAAAGATTTGTAAAGTTTTGCTGGGTACAATCTTTTCTCATAACAGAAGATTTTTCTCCCTTTATTTCTCTTGAGTATATGCTAAGAGACAATCCTAAATTTTTTATGGGGGGAAACGCTATTGGCAGAAAAAGAAATTTGATTAACAGGATCGGTATTTTAGCCAGAAATATGCATGAGAAGGGTTTCAATCATCGTGATTTTAATGCCACCCATATACTGCTTTATTATAAAGACAAATCCGATGCTCCCAATATAGCTCTTTTTGACCTTCAGAGAGTGGACAGGAGTTCGGTTCTTCAGTTTAGATGGATAGTAAAGAGCCTTGCAGAATTGAACTACACCTTACCCGAAAGCCTCTTTGATGAAGAAGATAGAATTCCCCTATTGTTATCTTATAGAGGTAAAAAAAAACTTAATTTATGGGGCTGGTTACAATGGCTATGGATAAAGAGAAAAACAGCTCGCATTAAGAGACACACTGAAAAGATGATGGCCGGAAGAAAAGAAAGAACTATCAACAGGTAATCCTATGGGGCTTAATATCCAAAAGACTTGTAGAAAGAGTTCTCAATTATCAACGTCTAACCCTAATTATAGATGCCCTCTTTGTAATTCTCCTGGGGAATTCTCTTTTCAGTGCAGGGATCTGTTATATAACAAGACTAAGATCTACCAATATATGGAGTGCATTAATTGCAATGCAGTTTTCCAGTATCCCTTTCCCACACCAACGGAGATCAGAGAATTCTACCCGGACGACTATTCAGCTTACAAGAAGCTTGATAAACCAAAGCAACACAGATATTCAGACCTATCAGTTCTGCATTACAAGTGTGGTTATACACACCTCCATGTACCCTGGCTGTTTCGTTTGCTCGCTTCTATGATTTCGGCCTTCAGGCAGCGTGACGTCATCCCTTTTGTCCCAAATGGTAAGGCACTAGATATAGGATGTGGTAATGGTAAATTTATGCGCACAATGAACTCTATAGGATGGCAGTTCGAAGGGGTGGAATTTAATCCAGTTGCAGTTGAGATATGTCACAAAGCTGGTCTCAAAGTGTTTCACGGCGATCTAAAGTCCGCTACTTTTAAAGATAATAGTTTTGACTTAATTTCAGCACGACACATAATTGAGCACATACCGGATCCGAAAAATTTTATGGGGGAAATCGCTCGCATCCTCAAAAATGGAGGACGTATAGTCATACGAACCCCAAATAGTCAAGCATTAGGGCGAAGGTGGTTCGGCACCAAATGGTTTGCCAACGAGGTGCCACGCCATCTGATACTGTACAATCTCCATAATCTTAATATGCTCGCTGAACGCCACGGCCTGCGTTTAATTATCGAAAAAACCTTTACTACACCAAAAATTATCCTCAACAGTTGGGACTATCTTATAAAGAACCGGGATACCCCGTCCAAAAAAAGTAAGATTTGCCGACTGATAGCATTACCATATGTTATACTGGCAACTTTATTACACAGAGGTGATGAGATATTTGCAATTTATGAAAAATCATGAAAGAAAAAACATTCTCTTTGTTTCAAAAGGTAAGGACTCTGCATCAACACGCTATCGAGCCCTGGCTTATTTTACTGCGTTACAATCAAGCGGTTGGCGTCCTCTTCATTTAACCGTCCGTGGCACCTTACCACGTCTAAAACTGCTTGGCATAGCTAAACAGGCAGAAGTTGTAGTTATTCTTCGGAAGACTTTCAGCTCACCTTTTCTGCGTCTGCTAAGGCTGTGCTCGAAAAACCTGGTATTCGACCTCGATGACGCAGTTTTTTGCAGGAGTGACGGAGAACCTTCGAAATCCCGTCAAATGAGCTTTGAGAAAGTAACAAGTATTTGCGAGCAGGTCTGGGCGGGAAATCTTTATCTTGCTGACAGAGCAAGACAATATAATGAAGCGGTAAAGATTTTGCCTACTTCTCTGGATTACCGCAAGTACCTGCTTGAGGTGGAGAAAAACCCGAAGCATTTTGACCTTGTGTGGATTGGCAGCCGTTCTACACAAAAATATCTTAAGGAAAGCCTTCCTTTACTTGAATCTTTATCAGAGATTATACCCAACCTGCGTTTGAAAATCGTGGCTGATTTTGATCTGCCGACTAAACGGCTGAAAACTGTCGCTGTGCCCTGGAGTGACGAAGTGGAGGCAGAGGCGCTGGCATCAGCTCATGTCGGCATTGCGCCTATGTCCGATAATTCCTGGACAAAAGGCAAATGCGGGCTTAAGGTTTTGCAATATATGGCTGCCGGTTTGCCCGTTATTTCGTCGCCGGCAGGAGTTAATCGTGAAATCGTTCAGCAAGGTATATCCGGTTTTCTTGCCGAGAACGCCGGAGACTGGAAGACAGCAATAGAAAGGCTGTTTCGCGATTCTGAACTCAGGCATTCTATGGGTAAGGCCGGACAAAAACGAGTTATTGAGTGTTTTTCTGTTGATGCAACTTTCAGAAAAATGTCCAAGGTACTAAATGCCTTGGTGCGGGGTAGGCAATCAGGTTGAATGAAGCAGGTACAAGTATTCCCCGTGTTGCAGTTGTCGTATCGACCTGGGTCGGCAATCCTTCTGATTGTATTTGCAAAATACATAAAATATGCCCATAAAGGATAATATGATAAAAATCTTACTCTTGGCAGCCTTATGTGTGGTGCTAATCATGGCAGCGCCCGGGTCTTCCGCCGGATCGGATGTGAATGTATCGATAGTCACTGCCTTGTTTAATCATGGCCCAGAAGGTTGGCAGATTGGGTATCCTCGTCTGAAGTTGGTAGAGGACGGTCATTCGGCTTATGCTTCTTACGTCGAGATAATAAACCTGCGATTTTAGGGTGTTAGGATGACGGGTTATCTTAAAATCCTGCTGATTATTCTCCTCCTGTTATATATCATCAGTCCCTTCGATTTCCTTCCGGATTTCATCCCCATTACGGGCTGGCTTGACGACGCTTTCCTTTTTGGAGTTTTTGTCTATTACCTCAGGCGGGGAAGGCTGCCAGGCTTTTT
>JAYEFW010000377.1:0-8113 GCA_034658795.1 Thermodesulfobacteriota bacterium | reverse complement strand
AGCCGCTTAATATAGCTAAAATGATATTTGACCAGTTAATACTTGTTGTTTTCAATTTTAATCCAGTAATGTTTATTTATCGTATAATCAGAAATTTGAAAACTCAAATATGAGATTAACCAGAGGTGACGGGCATTTAAATTTAATTGCCCGCTGCCTCTGGTTGTTAACAAGTTACTTTTGAGTTTTCAAATTTCTGATAATTATTTTGTCTTTAAGGTTTAAAACCTCACCGTAATTTTTTTTGAGAAATAATTTACGTTAGATTTCCTGATACGGTATAGCTTCAGAAATGAAAACAATCATAACATATCGAAGACGATTTGTCACCAGACAAGATGTCGCAACCGTCACGAGGATTATTGCAGCGCATCCTGAGCTTGGCTGGATCAAGTCAAATAATACCATTTAATGGGTTAAGGCTACTCACAACATAAGGCAAGAAATCGAAGATCGAGTTTTTCGGGACTCCCATTGTCGATTCTGCCGGAGTATCTTTAGGACGTCCTCCCATGTCTGGACTCTAATGAGGGTAAAACATCGAAACTCCACAAAATTGTTGGATTTTTGGCAGGTAATCACAAGTATTTAGTCATGTACGTTAATTCTACACAAATTCAGTTCCCAACTACGTATTTTTTCGGATGCAGTACCGAGTTCGCCTTGCTATGAAATTTACGGTTGCGTTTTTAACAATAATTGCTATATATTAAATTAATCAGTAATTTCCGGTTAGGTTTTTGTATATAGGTGCCAGCCGCTTTGTTTTTTTTGAAGTCTTTTTGAACTTGCATGATTTTTGCTCAATCCGCGGTTTTCGTTGCAGTAAGGAAGTTTCAAAAGCATCATTTTCCCTTTCGGCTGGGTTCATCAAATTGAAAAGACCCTGTTCGTCGATGCTCGAAACCTCAAAATTGACGATACGTTACAGAGCCAAGTCATAATAGTTATCATACCGCTTTGCAGTTGTCGATCAACATGGTCGAAGTGAAGATTTCTTTCGTAAATCCTCACTTGGCGATTGAATCTCCAAAACACAACTCCCTGCTATTTATTTGTAATATTAAGCAATTTAATAATGTTGTGATATCCATACTGAATCTGTCATGAGGAATCTCTTTGTAAATACTAAGATATTCGTAGCCGTTTACGGCTTGAAACTTGAAATTGGAAAGTAGAAATTTGGGAGAGATAAAACGAGTTTACGAGTTGGATGTTTACAAACTGGCAGAATACAAAGCAATAGTTGAAAAACTCGGCCTCAAATTGAATGCGTTCATCAACAGTACAAAAGCATGAATGCCCAATTTCTAATTTCTAATTTCAGCGTTCCATGAACGCTTACAGATATTCTAATCGGAGGCAACTATGAAGCCAAGAAAGATAACAAACCAAATTTACTGGATGGGCTCTGTTGATTGGGACAGGCGTTTATTTGACTCGCTTATACCACTTCCTGATGGAACAAGCTATAATGCCTATCTTATTAAAGGAAGTGATAAAACCGCTTTGGTGGACACAGTAGATCCAGCCATGGCCAATGAGCTGCTATACCAGCTTGAAGGCGTCGATAAAATCGATTACATAATCTCAAATCATGCCGAGCAAGACCATTCAGGCTCTATCCCCCACGTTCTTTCTAAATTCCCTGAAGCAAAGATTGTCACGACCTCCAAGGCAAAGGGAATGCTTATTGAACTTCTGCGTGTACCTGAGGAATCTTTTATTACTATTGAAGATGGCGGACTTCTCTCTCTTGGTGATAAAACATTAAAGTTTATATTTACACCCTGGGTACACTGGCCTGAAACTATGGTCACATACCTGCAGGAAGATAAGGTCCTGTTTAGCTGTGATTTCTTTGGTTCTCACATTGCAACCAGCAATCTCTACGTTATTGACGAAGGTCGAGTGTATGAAGCGGCCAAACGTTACTACGCCGAGATCATGATGCCCTTTCGAAAGATCATAGCAAAGAACCTCAAAAAGCTCGAATCTTACGATATAGAAATGATAGCTCCCAGTCACGGGCCTATCTATACCCGCCCTTCATTCATCATCAATGCCTACCGTGACTGGATCTTTAATTCACCAAAAAATACAGTGGTTTTACCTTATGTGTCTATGCACAAAAGTACAAAGCTGATAGTCGATCATTTTGTTGCGGCCCTCGTTGAGAGAGGTATAAGTGTAGAGCAGTTCAATCTGGTTGTAACAGACATTGGTAAACTGGCCATAAGCCTGGTTGATGCATGTACAATCATTATCGGCACCCCAACGGTTCTCGCGGGCCCCCATCCTCTGGCAATTTATGCTGCGTTTCTATCAAACATGCTACGACCCAAGGCTAAGTTTCTTTCGATTATTGGCTCATACGGCTGGGGCGGCAAGACAATAGAAGTACTATCTGGAATGATACCTAATCTCAAAGTAGAGATTATTGACCCGGTACTTTCAAAAGGAGTGCCCAAAGAGAGTGATTTCAAAGCCATTGAACACCTGGCAAAAATTATCTCCATGAAACATAAAGAGCTTAATATCAAATAGAAAATTATACTAATGGCCTTTATGCATACAGAAATCAGGATTGGGAAAAAGCCGGAAGTTTTTTTAAAGCAGCGTTGGAGCTGACACCTGACGACGGCCCAAGCAAAACCATGCTTCTCAGGTGTGATGAATATAAAATTACTCCCCCTTTAGAAGACTGGGATGGTTCGTTTACCATGAAAACAAAATAAATTAGTAGCCGTTCACGGCATGAAACTTGAGATTGAATGCGTTCATCGATTTTTTCCCATGCGTAGCGGTTATCGTCCCCGTTTCTATGCACCACCATGGTACATAGAATGCACCCTACATGGATATGTTATGTCAATTTTGAACAATTGATGTTTTACGATAATCAAGAACAAAAGGTTCGAAAGTGTTCCGCCTTAAGTTGGTAACCGAAAGAGGGGAATGCGAGCCCTAAGCATCTTTACTTCTGATAAGCGTATAAAACAGCTCAATATTTTTTTTGTTGGGGCTAGGCCTCTTGTCAACTATAACTTTCCAGGAAGTATGCCCCTCTAACTGAAATAATACTTCTGAAATTTTTGCAATTATACTAGCCTGATCAGTTCCTGCCAGGTTGATAATTTCAGTTTCATGAAAAGATACAACGTCGTCTTTGTGCATTCCTTTTTCAAGGCCGTATAAAACTGATCCTTCGCCGATATCAACTAATGCACGGTTAAGAGCGGCAGATAATTTTGGCGCAATAGGTGATAAATCCCTGTAAATCTGTTTTGCCAGTTCATAATTTGTCATTTTATATAAATATCCTTAAATACCATTACAATGGCCCAAAAGTATAATACCTGAATCTTGTAAAATTCAGGTAAGAAAAAAGTCAAAAGGGGTTATAATAAATAGACACATAACCCCTTACTTTTTGGCTGAGGGACAAGGATTCGAACCTTGATTAACGGGGCCAGAACCCGTCGTCCTGCCCTTAGACGATCCCTCATCATCGAAATCTTATTTTCTAATAATTATTTAAAAGTTTATAATAAAATTAACAATTGAGTCAAGTTAATTCAGCACTTTTTTCAATACAGCCAAGCTAATATCTTGTCATGCGTGAAATATCGTATCAGGGACTCGTCATTTCCACGCCAGATAAAGCGGATATATTTTCAAAAAGCTGAAATATTACAACAGAATAAAGTTCTTGACAATTTTTTTCAATTAAATTACTAGTGTCACTACTTTATTATTAAGTAGTGAATTATATTATATAGCATATAAATACAAATAGTTAGGAGATTACTCATGCCTGTACCAAAACGTAAAAAATCTAAGTCAAAGCGAAACAGCAGACGTGCTCACATTAAAGCAACGGCTCCCAATTTGACCGCTTGCCCCCAGTGCGGAGAAACTAAACTTTCACATCATGTATGTCATTCCTGCGGTACGTATAAGGAGCGTACTGTTATTGAAATAGAAAAGGATTAAAATATGACGACATCAACACCTGGACGTAACCTCAAAGGTCTCGATCTTGAGTCAAGGCAGATGATAATTGATACTGTAAGACAGCTTAGGAAACGCTTGCTTACAAAGGAAAAAATTCTTGAATTTGATAAAAATGAAATTTTCCCTGAAGATACGATCCGTGAATTGCTTGGAGAGGATATCGGTCTGCAACTCCTGTTTATACCTGAAGAATACGGAGGTATAGGAGGAGGGGCACGTGACTGCTGTGAGGTAATTCGTGAAATATCAAATATATGTTTAGGGATTGCAACAGGTTTTTTTGCTATTCAACTTGGTTCAGACCCTATACTGGTTGGAGCTACTGATGAGCAGAAGCATAAATGGCTTGGATCTATTGCTGAAGGGAAATCTCTTGTAGCATATGCCGTTACTGAAGCTGGAGCCGGAAGCAACCTTGCTGCCTTAAAGACAAAGGCCGATCCTGTAACAAACGATGCAGGTGAGATCATTGGATACAATATAAACGGGACCAAACAGTTTATATCAACAGGTGGATATGCTGATTTCATTACAGTTCTTGCCAATACCCCGGATGGACCATCATTTTTTATTGTGGAGAAAGGCACGGAAGGTTTTGTTCAGAGCAAGGGTGAAGAAAAACACGGGATACGTGCGTCAAATACATCACCTCTTTCATTTACCGATGTATTTGTACCAATTGAAAATCTTATTGGTGGTGTTCCTGGAGAAGGGATGAGGCAGGCTAATAAGGTTTTTGGATATACAAGGCTTATGGTTGCTGCTATGGGTCTTGGCGCAGGCGAAGCAGCTCTCGATATAGCTATCTCATATGCTAAGGAGAGAGTTCAGTTCGGCTCTCCTCTTTCTGAAAAACAGGGTTATACACACAAGCTGGTTATTCCAAATGCTGTAAGACTCGAAGCTGCAACAGCCTATATGGAAGAAGTTGCCCAGAGATTGGATTCAGGGGAAGATGATCTGCAGGTTGAAGGATCAATCGCCAAGTTCTTTGCTACTGAAGCCGCCAACAAAGCAGCCGATGATGCCATACAGGCGCTTGGTGGTTATGGATACATTCACGAATTTGAGGTAGAAAAGATAAAAAGAGATGTTAAAATTACCTGTATTTATGAAGGCACCAGCGAAATTCAGCAAAATATAATCAGTACGTTCCGCTGGAAAATTACGCGGAAAACAAAGGGTAAATATTACGGAAACATATCTTCGGAGATGGAAGAATTGAATAATACCCTGAATGATGCCGGATGCAAATTTTATGGGCTTGCCGCCAAAGCTCTTAATGATACCATAATGCTCGTACATGATAACAAGCTTACCAGAAAACAAGATATTATGTTTGCCCTGTCCGATATGATGACACATGTGGAGGTTGGAGCAAGCATGGCGCGTAAGGCCAAATCACTTATTGAAGCAGGAGATCCTAAAGCCGAAAAAATAAAGGCAATGTCAAGGATTTTTGCAAATGAAGCAGCACAGGTCGTAGCTCATAATATGTTGAAGATACTGATGGGCTCCGGTGCTTTTGATCAAAAAATCGTCTCTGATTTTATGGAGGCTATTTCTTACAATAAACTGCTTGGCAGCTATAAAAATGTCATTAAAGACATGGATATGGTTGCGGACATATTATTTGAGAGGTAATTATGCCTGAAAAACGTACTGTTGTTGTCACAGGTGCTTCAAGAGGTATTGGACGATCTATTTGCCTTTCCCTGGCAAATCCGGATACTCAAATCTATTTCAACTATTTTTCTCCGGGTAATCCCGAGGCTGAAGAGGCTGCTGCTGCTGATACAGAAAAATTAGTTGCCGACCTGGGAAGTTCGGCGGTTAGCATGAGTGTCGATGTCGCAAATGCAAAAGAGGTTGAAGCTTTTTTTGAAAAAATAGTTGATGAAACCGGTCGTGTAGATATTCTTGTTAACAATGCGGGTATTACCAAGGATGGGCTTTTGGTTCGCATGAAAGAGAACGACTGGAATATGGTGTTAAATATAAACTTAAAGGGTGCATTTACCTGCACAAGACTTGCCGCAAAAATCATGATGAAGCAGCGCTATGGCCGTATAGTAAATATAGCGTCTGTTGTTGGTGTAAGCGGCAACCCGGGACAGGCGAATTATTCTGCTTCAAAGGCAGGATTAATTGGGCTGACAAAAACAGCGGCAAAAGAACTTGCCGCCAGAAATGTTACTGTAAATGCAGTTGCTCCTGGTTTTATTGAGACAGACATGACAGCAGCGCTTCCTGAAAAGGCAAGGAAGGCTATGCTGGATCAAGTACCAATGGGTCGTGGGGGACAGCCCGAAGATGTTGCCGCTGCTGTTAAATTTCTGGCTTCAGATGATGCAGCATACATTACGGGTCAGGTAATCCATGTAAATGGTGGAATGTATATGTGAAACCTTATTGAGCATTTTTCAAAGGTCTCTTATTTGAAAGGAGAAAGTTTTAATGTCAGTTGAGGATAAAGTAAAAAAGATTATTGCAGAAAAGTTAAGTGTTGATTTGGATGAGGTTTTGATCGAGGCATCGTTTGTGGATGATTTAGGGGCGGATTCGCTTGATCTGGTTGAGCTTATAATGTCAATGGAAGAAGAATTCGATATAGATATTCCTGATGAGGATGCAGAAAAAATTCTGACTGTAAAGGATGCTATTGAATATACTCATAAACATTCGTAAATAAGGTAACCGTTCACGGTTTGAAACTTGAAATTGGAAATTGGAAAATAGAAATTGGAAAGAGCAGTACAAAAGCATGAAGGCCAAATTTCCAATTTCTAATTTCCAATTTCAATATTCCGTGAACGCTTACTAAATAAGAAAAAAGGTGACTTTTAAAGGAGGTTTTCTTGGATAGACGGGTAGTTGTTACCGGCGTAGGGCTGATAACACCTCTTGGTATAGGTGTTGAAAATACCTGGCCGGCGCTTTGTGCCGGAAAATCAGGAATAAGTGAGATTACCAGGTTTGATACTAAAGATTTTGATACAAAGATTGCAGGAGAAGTAAAGGGTTTTAAGCCAGAGGATTATCTTACAAAAAAAGACGCAAAACGTACACAGTTGTTTATTGCTTATGCTGTTGCGGCTTCCCGTATGGCGCTTGAAGATTCGGGTTTGGTAATCGACAGCTCCAATGCAAACAGGACTGGAGTCCTGACAGGTTGCGGTTTGGGAGGACTTTCTATAATGGAGGAAACTCAAAGAGTTCTTGATACCAAGGGCCCAAAAAGAGTAACTCCGTTTTTTATTCCTATGATGATTGGGAACATGGCTCCTGGAATAGTTTCTATTTATTTGGGCGCCAAGGGGCCGAATGCTTCAGTTGCAACTGCATGTGCGGCAGGAACACATGCTGTCGGCGATTCATTCGAAATCATAAAAAGAGGCGCAGCAGATGTTATGATAACAGGAGGTGTTGAGGCTGTTATTACACCAACCTGTATCGCTGGTTTTAATGCTATGAAAGCTCTGTCAACACGTAATGATGATCCTGAAAAAGCATCGCGCCCCTTTGACCGCGATCGTGATGGTTTTATTGTGGGTGAAGGAAGCGGTATTCTTATTCTTGAAACTCTCGAAGGGGCATTGGAAAGGGGGGCTCGTATTTATGCTGAGGTTTGTGGATATGGTATGAGCGGAGACGGATATCATATGAGCGCACCTTCACCTGATGGAGAGGGCGCCGCAAGGTGTATTCAGGCCGCTCTTGATGATGCAAAAATTTCCTATAATGAGGTCGATTACATTAATGCTCATGGCACATCAACACAGCTTAACGATCTTTATGAAACAATGGCAATCAAACAGGTATTCAAAGACAAGGCTTATTCGGTAGCGATAAGTTCAACCAAATCTATGACCGGACACCTGTTAGGTGGTGCCGGCGGAATTGAGTCGGTTTTCACAACTCTTGCAATCAATGAAGATATTATTCCTCCGACTATAAATTTTGATAACCCTTCCGAGGGGTGCGATCTTGATTATGTTGCTAACACTGCACGTAGGAAAAAAGTTGAGATTGCGATGTCCAATTCTTTTGGTTTTGGAGGGACAAATGCGTCACTTGTTTTTAGAAAATACCATAA
>JAYEFW010000376.1:4087-8145 GCA_034658795.1 Thermodesulfobacteriota bacterium | reverse complement strand
ACCATTGTTAATAGAATGACAATCCAGATAAGCGCTATATTTTTTTTCATGATGCTATTACTCTAATGAAAGTTTATTAAAGGTTTTGAGTCTGGAAATAAAACTCTTTATATCTCTTTTCAATATCTGGCTTCTCCTCAGAGCAAGGGGATCGGCAAAAAATGGGTTGCTCCCTCTTTTCACAGATACTGCAATTTTATAACCTAAGCGTTTACACATTTCCAATACCCTCTGATCATAACGTCCATAGGGAAAAGCTAAAAAAACAGTATTTTGATTCAGCTTTTTATCAATGATCTGTTTTGACATGCTAAGTTCCTTTTCGATCCTGGATATATACGCCTCAGTATCTTCTCCTTTATTCTGTCTGGTAAGATCGCAGTGAGACATCGTGTGAGCACCTATTTCAAAACCACTTTTTTTCATCTCTCTGAGTTGATCCCATGTTATGGCGTTTTTTGAGACACCAACAAAATCGGTATATATGAAAAAGGTTGCTCTGAAGTCATATTTTTTCAGGATAGGCCAGGCAATATTATAAACCGATCTATAGCCGTCATCTATGCTAATAACCACAGACCTTTTGGGAAGAGAATTGCGATACTTTAAAAATTCATGAAGCTCTCCCAAGCTGATAACTCTATAACCGTTTTCCTTTAAATACTTCATCTGTTGATCGAAAACGCGGGCAGGGAGGCAAAGGGGAGAGTCGCAATTATCAGCAAAACGATGATATGAAAGAATAGGCACCACCTGGAATCCGTCAACTGTAAGTCCCCCCTTATTTTTTTCTTTGAGAGGAATAACAATGACCTCGCCTTTTTTAAAAGCAACGTTTTCATTAGCGTCTTCTATCACCCACGACCTTTTTTTATCCCCCAAAAACATCTCAGCCAGCATAGTAGGTGTTTTTTTCTTTTTAAGTCTGTAAACAACATATTCTTCCGATCGAAAAAGCATAGATTTTCTATCAAAGAGAGGGGTTGCGCAAGAGGAAAGGAAAAAGAATCCTCCTGCAATTATAAGCAGAGTGATTGTTAAATGTTTAAATCTGTTAAGTATTTGGTTTAACATAGGTTAATTATCATTTTCATGAAAATATATTTTTCTAAAAATTCAAAAACAGATATAATGCCTGAACGAAAACCCATGGTTATGAGTCGTCGAAGCAATCCCCCTATTTTCATTTAAGCACTATAATAATATAAAAAAAAAATCAAGAAAAATGGTTTTCGTCTCATTCCTTGCATTGATGATACATAAGAAAAGAAGATACTTGACAATTTTTCATTATTACAATAATTTTATTTAAAGTACTTAGTGTCTTTGCGGCTGAACTATTACCTGATTTCTATAACCTAAATTGAGCGATTTTTTACTCGACTTGCACCAATCTCTTGCGCATGCGGACTTGCGAAAAGTCTCGATATATCCATTGATATGCCTACGCTTTTCGCAAATCTTGCTGCATCAAAATCTTAGCACATTTCTTCGCAAAAAATCGCTCAACTTAGGTATAAATTTAGCGAATATTATAGTGGGCAAGATTCTTTAAATGAAGTTGCTTCAGAAAAACAGAAACCGTTTAATCTTGTGTCTTGTAGTCTGGTGGATATGTATTGCTGTTTTTTATATGATTACTTCAATCAAGATCAGCCTGGCAAGGAAGACTATCAATCAATCCGGAGTAAAAATGGCCAGAGTGTTTTCTAATCGTGCCGGTTTACCTCTGTTAGAACTGGACATGCCGACCCTGAGTGCATTGCTTAGTGAAGCTGCCGGCAATTCGGATATAGTTTATGCAGCTATTATTGATCATAAAAACAATATTATAGCTTACACCAATGTTGAATTGATAATGTCTACAATGAATGAAAGGACTCGCACCGTTGATCAAGTTTCTTTTTGGGAAGGGAATTCATCCGACTACAAAAGGGTTGTTAACTTTTCTTCAGATACGACTTATGCAGGGACAAAGATTGGCGAAATATATCTGGCCATTTCAGCCGCTGAAATTGACAAATTTGAAAAGCGCTTTGGTTTTGTTGCACTTTCGAGCTTTTCTATAATGTTGCTTGTGATAATTATGTTATATTTTAAAGAGCTTAGGTCTATAGTTAGCAAACTGAGAGCTGCTTATAGATCACAAGCAGGGAGCAGGGGTGTTTTTGCGGGAACAACCTGTATTACATGCCCTCTGTGTGGAACAAACAAACCTTTTTCCCAAGAAATTTTTAATTGTATAAACCTGAACAGATTTAGGATTATCCGGTCAACAAATAGTGAACTAAAGCCCGAAGGGTTTGATAAATCTAAAGATATCTTTTTATCGGAAATCGCTAAAAGAAAAGATCTGAGTTGGTTGAAACGTCAAGTAATTGTCCGGTGCATAGAACTTATTGAGAAACTGGCTGCTTAGCCTTTGATAGAGAGAGGTTCCCATGGCGTCTGTTCGCGAAATTGCCTCATCAACCATGTTATGGGTGAAAGAGTTACCAACGAACATTTTCAAGAAGACTACTAGTAAATTACTTGAGATAGAATTTGTTCGACGTAATAGAAATAGCATAGTTATATGTCTTATCATTTGGCTCATAGTCTCTGTAACCGGCTATTTAATTTTAAATAGCAGTGTAAAACGTCTGAATAATGATTTTTATCAATACGGATTGTCGGTGACCCAAAAGCTTGCCTCTAAGATTGGCCCGTCTCTTTTAGAAAAGAATATGTTGCCTCTGAATGTGGCAATTGGCGAGGTTGAAGGTAGTAATAACTTGATATTCGTATCGATTCTGAATCATGAAAACAAGTTGGTGGCTCATAGCGATTCTGAAATGATAAATGAGATATCTATTCCCATAAAGAATGGAAGATATATAGATACTATTAAAGGGATTTCTATCGAAGCAAAGTCTTTACTTGACAATGAAAAAATTGCCGGCTTTTCAACAATTATCACTTTTTCCGGAACAAATATCGGCAAAGTGTATTTGATATTTTCTTCAACCCAATTATACAGCTCCATAAGTAAATACAAAGCTCTCTTTGTCTATGCGATACTCTTCAGTGTTTTATTGTTTTCAGCGATTATGGCAGTGATAGATCGTATTTCTAAGACAAAAGCATTAAAGATTCAAAAAGAATCTGAAGGTATAACTCGGATCGGCCCTTATATATTGCAAAAGAAAATAGCGCAAGGAGGAATGGCCGAGTTATTTGTGGCAGACTATGTGCGCGAGGATGGTTTTCGAAGGATTGTAGCCATAAAAAAAATACTGCCTCATCTTATTGAAAATTCAGAGTTTATTAGAATGTTTATCCGAGAGGCCAGACTAGCCGCATTATTGCAACACCCAAACATTGTTCAGATAAATGATTTTGGCAAGTTTCAGAATATTTACTTTATCGCTATGGAATATGTCCGCGGCAAAAATCTGGCGGAAATCACGGCAGTGGCAAAAAAAGGCCTCCCTGTTGATCAGTCGGTTTTTATTGTTTCACAGATCAGTAGAGGTTTGCAGTACTCGCATTCTAAACTAGATGACAAGACCGGAAAGCCTCTGAACATTGTTCATCGAGATATTAGTCCTCAGAATATTCTTATCTCATTTCAAGGAGAGGTCAAGATAAGCGATTTCGGAATCTCAAAAGCCAGATCTGAGCCAAGTTTAACTCTGGCTGGTGTCATAAAAGGTAAGCTTTCCTACATGTCTCCGGAACAGGCATTGGGGCAATCTGTCGATCATAGAGCTGACATATATGCGTTGGGTATTGTCTTTTATGAAATATTATCAGGAAAAAAATTATATCAATTTGGTAGTGAGATAGAAGCCATCAGATTTATTCCGGAAAAAGAAATAGCTTCTATAATAAAATTAAGACCGGATATCCCTGACGAGTTAAATAGAATTGTGATGAAATGTCTGGAGAAAGACAAAAAATTAAGATATCAAAGCGCACGGGAACTTCATGACGATTTAATACACCTCAAAACAAAATTAAACATCACTTATGACAGGTCAGATCTTGCAGACTTTATGGAGAAGCACTTCAAGAAA
>JAYEFW010000376.1:1372-3987 GCA_034658795.1 Thermodesulfobacteriota bacterium | reverse complement strand
AAGTTCCGATTGAATTTTTCTTTGATCTCTCAAGATGGTTCCATTCTGGAAAAATCTCCTTTTCCATTTCTAATTATCAGTGAGTCAGACCCTTTTGCCAGGCTCATTGAAGCTCGGTTTGTTACCGATGCCGGAAGTGAAATTAAACGAGTATTCCTTTTGTTGCAAAAAGATGAATATCATCTAACACGGGATGAGTTACGGCCTTTCAACAACCAGGATATTGATCAATGCTGGCAGAAGGCATTTTTGTTTTATTCGAGAAAAAATCAGGATGGTTCCGCCATCATCCTGGCTGATCAAATCGGAGAAGATGGTGGGTTGATATCTTTACAGTCTTTATTTTTTTGCAAATCAAAACGGATCTTTTTTCACCCTCCGTGTCCGGTGTGTGGGCTGCCTCTTCAACAATGCTATGATGACGACATCTTGACCAGCTTGGGGTTTCAGCGTTATTCTGCCTCACTTAAACGCTATCTGTTTTGTCCGTCATGTTTTGGTTCAACAGGTAAGTCTGATTTTTACGTTTTTTCATTGGAGAGTTCCGACCATTTTGCACTTAAAGACAGGTGGGATTTGATCAAAGACTTCGGTCGCCTCACAGAAGTGAGAAACCGCTTGAATCGGTTTCCTTGTATCGATTGCTCCAGCCGGCAGGAGTGCTATGGATCAGACTGTTTAGCCGTCTCAAGAATTGTTCCAATTTCTTTTTATCCTTTTTACATGTTAATTTTTGAAGCCGGATCTGTTAATGTTTATGATTTTTTGTCTCTAATTTCAGGTGCCTCATTTGACGATCTGGAAAGCAGGCTTAGCGAAAAACAAGAATCAGGCAGAATAAACTGTCTGAAGGCTTTAAAACGAAATAGTCTGGCATCAACCCCTTTTTTCTTTGATAAAAACAAAAAATATTTTCTGGAAGTCTTGTATTTAAAGCTTTCTTTTTTGGGCGAGCTTGTTCAGACTATCTTTTCCAGGATAGATGATCCAGAGCTTGATTTATCTATCGATAGAATCTGGATTAACCTTGCAGACCAGAGTGACCTGTTGCCGTTTTTCTGGAACTTTAAACTAAACTTTATTGACATAGGAGGAAATGCCGTCAAGCCACCGTTTCTCCCGAAATTATTCCCATATTCCAGCCCCCATTTTCTGGGAATTATCTGGTTTTACACGCTTCTGGTCAACAAAAAACAAGATGTTTCAGAAGTATATGTGACTCTTGAAAAAAAAATTGAGAAAATAGTCTCAAATGATGATGATAGCCTGGAAAACTTTCTAAAGAACGGAGCCGATAGCACCTTTTCTCCTGAAAATATTTTCTGGATTCCTGATGGAAAGAGTGTTAGTCAGGACTGGGTGAGCCTTTGGAAAAAATCTATCGGTTTGGGCTGGTCTTTATTGAAAATTGGGTTGAGAACCGGCTTGATGGAAAATTCTAAATGGTCGAAGGACAAATTCCAGCAAGAATTGGAAAACCTCAGAAAAGAGGTCAAAGACAAATTGTTTTCTCATGAGCTCAATTTTGTACAAGCAGAGCCTGCACCGGAAAATAAGGCTATTTCTGACATCCTCGCTAAGATCATGGAAAAATGGAGTATTGGCCTGGAAGCACAGAAGGATGAATTAGAAAAAACGGTTGCTATATCAACAGCAGGCAGGGAGCGATTTGACAATACCAATGTTGTCTCAGAAGATGAGTATGGGTTAGAAGAGACGGTCATTCTTTCACCTGATGATTTTAGAAAAGAAAAATCACCGTCTGTTCAGGCAGATGAGGACGATATTCCGGCAACAAAGGGAGCAGACGAACCCGAGGAAAACGATTTTATATCCGAGACGGTTATTCTTTATCCGGATAATGGTGGTAATAAGAGATAGGGGAATGAACGACCAAATATCGACAGAACAAATAACAAATGAAATTAGACAAATTTATAAGTCAGATCGCTTGCAGGCTGAAACTTTAATCGAAACATATCTTGAAGAAAGACTAAAAGAATTTTCAGATAGCGAAAAATTAACGTTGCTTGAGAAACTGGCGGCTGAATTTAATATAGCAATTTCAAGCAGATACAGCGGTTTAAACATAGATGAAGAGGTTCTTCCGAGGCTTTTTTCGTTGTTATTAGGAAGAAGAATTTCTCAGGCCGATCTATCTTCCACAGAACTTTTACAAAAATTGGCTGAATCCTTGAATACTATCTTTGATGCCCTCAATCAAGTGGTGGGTGTGATTAATACAACCTTTCTTGGCGAAAGCACCGGGGATGAAACGATCAGGCAGGTTATAGGTTTTCATCTGGAAGGTGGAGAAAGCCATGCCCGATCCCTTGAGAGCTATCTTGGGCAGATCGAAAAAGCCTTTCTGATTGCACATCAAGCATTTAAAGAGGCTGCCTACACCGAGATAGGCGAAATTCTACACGAATTGGACCCTGATCAGATCAAAGCCGACGGTAGCGGAGGTTTTAAGTTCGGACCGTTCCAAAAAGCAGAATTTTTTGAAATATATGAAAAAAAGTTTTATAAATGCAAAAAATGGTTTGACTCAGGACGCTTCATGGAGAAATTCTTAAGAGAATTTGAAAAGAATGCTCAAAAATTGTTCGTAC
>JAYEFW010000376.1:0-1272 GCA_034658795.1 Thermodesulfobacteriota bacterium | reverse complement strand
TAATATGTGACAGTCTATGGATGCAGGCGAAATAACTTCTCCCCATCTCTAACATTATAAAAAAAAGATAAAGAATATGGAAAGACCTCTTTTTTGGCATCAAGGCCTTTTTTTACAACCACAACATTTTCAACTGGAAGATCTTCATTTTCAGTCTCTGTTGACACCTTTTCATAAATTCCTTCAGCCCCACCTATGGGGCGTCGGGAATTTAGAGATCCGGAAAACCGCTCTGGGAAATCTTTCTTTTAATCTCCTGAAAGGTGAATTTTTGTTTCCGGATATGACCTATCTAATTTTCCCGGGCAATTCTCTTATCGAGGCCCGTTCTTTTGATGAAGCCTGGGTGGATGGGGACAAACCTTTTACCGTTTTTATCGGCCTGAAAAAATGGAATGATGCCGGAGAAAATGTTACCGTGCTTTCCAAATTAGAAAACCTTTCAGAAGTGACCACCAGATTTGTGACAACGACCGACCCTGAAGAGGTTTCCGACTTACATCAAAGCGGGCCGCCGGCTCAGATTAAGAGGCTTTACTATGTCCTGAAAATATTTTGGGAAACGGAAAAGGATCAAATCGGAGACTATATACTTGTTCCTCTTGCTCAACTGAAAAGATCAGGCGAAGAGATAACGCTTTCCGAAGAGTTTGTTCCTCCCTCACTTACCATTTCCGGTTCATGGCCTCTCGTAAAGATTGTCAAGGAAATCAGAGACCAGATCGCATCTCGCGGCCACCAGCTTGAATCGTATAAACGTGAAAGGGGGATTCATACAGTCGAATTCGGGACAAGAGATATGGTTTATCTCTTAGCCTTAAGGTCCCTTAATCGCTACATTCCTTCCCTTTTTCATTTTACTGAATCGCAACAAGTTCATCCTTGGACGGTGTATGCCCTCTTAAGAGAGTTGATCGGCGAACTCTCTTCTTTTTCAGAGCAGGTCAATGTGATGGGAGAACTGGAAGACGGAACCCGTCTTTTATCCGGTTATGATCATCAAAACCTGTGGAAATGTTTTTCAGGCGCCCAGGCTATAGTCACCCAGCTTTTGGATGAAATTACGGCCGGGCCGGAATATGTGATTCAACTCGTATACGACGGAACCTATTATGCGTGTGATCTGGCCCCAACGATTTTTGAAGGACGAAACCGTTTTTACCTGGTTTTTGAAACCGAAAAGGATCCTGATTTCGTGCTTAAGTCTCTGGAGACAATCGCAAAAATAAGTTCACGAGAATCTTTACCTATTCTTATGGCCCGTGCTCTTCC
>JAYEFW010000375.1:0-1837 GCA_034658795.1 Thermodesulfobacteriota bacterium | reverse complement strand
CGCTGATAATATATATGGGAGTTGAGGACATCCATTTTGTCAGGCAAAGGGGATAGAGAAAATCCAGTGTCAAAAGCTTGAATCGTGAATTAAAAAGTCTTTTCAACCACCCATTCCCCAACATTTCTGTCTATGAACTCAACGCCGAAAAGATAAATCTTTTTTCCCTTGCCCTGATATTCTCCAAAATATTTTTTCTCTTTGATCTGAAGTTGGGCGTTCTTCAGATTATAAGTTTCTTATCCCTTCATTGTTATTCGTACTGCTTAAATGGCTCTACAAGATTAGCATGGTTCTTTCGACTGTTCCGAGCATGCGATTCATCCCTAAGCCTCAATAAGTGGGATTTTGTATTTTTTCAAACAAATATCCCGTGTCACAAGCGTAAGATGTTCTACTTTTGTTTGGGCTACAAGCATCCTGTCAAATGGGTCTCGGTGATGTGCCGGAAGGTCTCCGATCGCATGCGCGTGTTCAACAGTTATATCCAACATCTCAAAGGGCTGGGCATTTAACACTTTTTGAAAATTTTGGGGAATTGCCAATTTTTCTAATGCCTGCTTGATCCTTATTTCCCAAATGACTACAGCACTGATAAAAACAAGATTTTCCCCATCGGCAATTGCAGCCTTTGCTTTCCTGGAAAGAGCAGGGTAATCGTCAAGCCACCATAAAAGAACGTGTGTATCAAGCAAGAGGTTCATTAATCCACCATCCCAAATGCTTTGGCAATATCCCTCGGCAGTTCGTCAAAATTATCGCCTATTTTGATTTTTCCTCGCAGGGCGCCGGGTCGGCGCGGTTTCTCGCTTCGTTCATATCGCACAAGCTTTGCAACAGGCTTTCCTGCTTTACCAATGATTACCTCTTGTCCGGCCATGACCTTCTCAATAAGGGCTGACAACTGGGCCTTTGTCTCTGAAATATTGGTTATGAGCATGTTCATCACCTCCCAATTCATAGTCTGACCAGACCAGACCATAAAGTCAAGATATTTTTTGTAGTACAGACCTTGTTGATTTTATTTTCTCAAGTCAGAAAATCGCATTCTTTGCCTTTTTTGTCTTTCCAGTAATAAACCTCAAGCCCCCTTCTTTTTAGTTCGATAAAGACAATATTCTCTATTGTCCTTCCGAGATCCTCAGAGAATTTAAACGCAATTGAGGATGCGATCGCATGGTCGACACAGTATATCTTTGATGGATTGTACATCTGCCTCTTCAACGAATTATCAAAAGGCTGGCGGCAAAGAAAAGATATACGTCTTTAAAATAACCAATATAATTCTTTACCGTGGTCAGGCTGTTTGCTGATATCACATCCCTGAGTTTCTTGTAGCTCGACATGCATGACAGATTGGGTGCAAGTTCTCAGATCTCACGGACATTTCTGATAGAATAGCGTGTGACAACATCTCTGAATATGATATCCCGGAAGTATTCCTGAAGCAAAGATGTATCCTGACTTCACAAGGCCAGAAGGAGGAAGGCGTATTAGGGGTGCAATACTAAAAAGTGACATAAATCATATTAAGTAATCGTTGAACCCGTATAATCAGCTTAATGTCGAATTACGAAGGAAGGTAATTAATAATTTTTAAAAAAAACATCCACACTTTTATATTCAATATTCCCTGTTCGACATTCATCATTCAATTGATGCTTCTTGGCACCGAAATGGTCACGTTTTGTTCTATGTCACTTTTTTGTATTGCACCCGCGTATTAGTTATACGTCGACGCATTTGGAAAATAGAATCCGAAAGAGTTTGTGTGTTTGTGGGAACATATTTTTGAAAATCGCTCAACTTAGTTACAAAATGCTTGACATTCTTAATT
>JAYEFW010000374.1:0-8259 GCA_034658795.1 Thermodesulfobacteriota bacterium | reverse complement strand
TAATTAAATCAACCCCTCCTTCTGCAAGCTTAACTATCAATTCAACAAGCTTTGGCGTACATGATCCGTCATCACCTGCCATACCCGCCCAGGTAGCTGAACGAACAAATCTGTTCTTAATGGTCATTCCATTAATTTCCGTAGCTTCAAACAGTATAGACACAGCAGCACCCCCTGAGACCTCTGAAAAGCCTCCTTTTGCCTAATTGAACATTTTAGCTTTATGAAACATAACCGGCTGTGCGCAAGCTTCAGGTATGATCGAATTCAAAACAGGAAACTGCTTGAACGCATTAGAGATCGTTAAGAAAGAACCTTGCAGGATCTTGTTCACTCTTTATTAATGGCTTGGCAACTGTTACTATTGTTTTCATTCGAGGCAAGTTCTTTCTTTACGATATCTTATGCGTGAGTTTTTCATGGTTTGAATTTGATTATACCTGAAGCGAATATATTTTTG
This sequence comes from Thermodesulfobacteriota bacterium, assembly GCA_034658795.1. Classification (GTDB taxonomy): domain Bacteria; phylum Desulfobacterota; class Desulfobacteria; order Desulfobacterales; family ETH-SRB1; genus B13-G4. The sequence goes on along the minus strand of JAYEFW010000374.1, from coordinate 7,799 downwards.
GCACAATTTGAAACGCTCACCTTGGGTTACAGCCTCCAATATGTAATACCAAGTTCCTTTGCCTCAGCAATGCTGAAAGCGCCCTTTAAATCCATTACAAGCGGCACCCCATTTGTACACAAACCAGCAATTTTCGGAAGACCAAGCTCCCTGTATGGTTTATGAACAACAGCCACAATAACTCCATCAACCCCTGTAAAGCCTTGAATATCCTGCTGCAGTTCAAGATTGTAATACATTCTGGCTTCGTTTGCTTCTGCCAGCGGATCATGTATATAAACTTCTATCCCATAATCCTTAAGCTCGTTTATGATTGTAATTACCTTTGTATTTCTCAAATCAGGCACATCTTCCTTAAAGGTGAGCCCCAGTACTGCAATTTTTGCACCACGTACCTGCTTGCCCGCTTTAATAAGCAACCTTACGGCCTGTTCTGCAACATATTTACTCATATTATCATTAATTCTTCTACCAGCCAATATCATTTCAGGACGGTACCCTAAATATTCGGCCTTGAAAGTCAAATAATATGGATCAACTCCTATACAGTGTCCACCAACCAGGCCAGGCCTGAAAGGAAGAAAATTCCATTTTGTTCCTGCAGCCTCAAGCACTTCTAATGTATCTATTCCAATTTTATTAAAAATCATGGAAAGTTCATTCATAAGCGCTATATTTAAATCTCTCTGCGTATTCTCAATAACCTTGGCCGCCTCTGCAACTTTTATGGAAGAAACCCTGTGGATCCCCGCCTTTACCACCGTACCATAGACATCATATAAAAGATCCGCTGTTTCTTCATCCGAGCCTGAAACCACTTTAACTATACTTTCAAGACTGTGCTCCTTGTCGCCGGGATTTATTCTTTCCGGAGAATAACCAACTGTAAAATCTCTTCCAAGTATAAAGCCTGATTCCTGCTCCAGGATGGGGATACAGACTTCTTCCGTAGCGCCGGGATAAACAGTGGATTCAAACACAATGCATGATCCTTTAACGATATTTCCCCCAACTTCTTTTGAAGCTCCAATCAAAGGTCTTAAATCCGGAATCCTATGCTCGTCAATCGGTGTGGGCACGGCAACAATAATCAGGCTGCATGAGGACAGGGATTTTGGATCGCTGGTGAAAAATATTTTAGCTTTAATCAAATCTTCTTCAGAGACCTCCAGCGTTCGGTCACGGCCTGATTCAAGATCTTTAATTCTATCAGACTTCAGATCATAGCCTACTACTTCAAAGTGCTTTGAAAGATGAACAGCCAAGGGAAGCCCGACATATCCCAGACCAACAACAGCGACTTTACTCTTACGTGAAACCAATGATTCAAATGTTACCATATCTTATTCTCCATCAGGTTTTATGCTACAAAAGTTCTTTTTTCTCTTTTTCCGTCAGATAACGCCAGGTTCCTTCAGCCAGATTTCCAAGTTTTATATTTGAAATCCTTATTCTCTTAAGTCGAACAACACCATTACCCATCTTCCTGACCATACGTCTTATCTGCTTGTTTTTACCTTCTTTAAGTATGATGTAAAAAACACGTGAAGAAATTCTTTTTACATCAGCGGGTCTAGTTTTCGTACCCATCATAGGCATGCCTTTGGCCATCTTTTGAAGAGCGCCATCTGAAATCGGCTTAAATGCAGCAACCTCATATTCTTTTTCATGATCAAAGGAAGGATGCGAGAGCCTGTGATGAAGCTCACCATCATTTGTAAGAAGCAGAAGGCCGGTAGAATCCTTGTCAAGCCTGCCTACAGGATATACACGATCTTGAATATCTATTAGATCAAGTACTATCTTATCGCCTTTCTGGCTGCAGCTTGTAACATAACCTCCAGGCTTGTTCAGGGCTATATAAATAAGATCATGCTTTGCTTCAACAGGCTTCCCGTTTACTTGGACACGGTCTGTTTCCGGATCAATTTTTGTACCGAGTACGGAAACTATTTCTCCATTAACCTTGACATGCCCATCCTTAATATATTCTTCTGCTTTTCTTCTTGAACAAAATCCGGCAGATGAAAGAAATTTTTGAAGTCGCATCATACGAGTTACGAGTAACTATTTGTGTAACAGTTCACGGTTGTCGGTTTACAGTTAACGGCTTGATTTCTTCATTGTTCTCTAACCTTGAAGCCTGAAACCGTAAACCTGAGCAGTTACAAAACACCTCAACCTCACATGAAATATAGACTTGAGTTCTCACAACTGAGCATCTTGTTTCTTGTCAGCCTCTGGCTGATATGTTTTGATCAACCGTTAACTGTAAACTGTTAACCGTAAACGATTACCTGTTTGTTTACGATCTGTAGTCTGCATTGATCTTGACATACTCAACAGAAAAATCGCAGGTAAATACAGATGCGCACCCTTTGCCCATGTTCAAGTCAATAGATATGCTTAGCTCAGGCTTCATAAGAACCCTGGTCGCTTCAGCTTCAACGGCCTTCCCGCATCCCATACCGTTTTTTACCATCAAAACATCATCAAAAAATATATTTATCTTACCCTGGTCAAGAGGAACCTTCGCCCTTCCTGCCGCAGCAATAATTCTTCCCCAGTTGGCATCCTCGCCAAAAAGCGCTGTTTTAACAAGATTTGAATTTGCAACAGTACTGGCTATCTCATGTGCATCATTATCCGATAAAGCGCCCTTAACATATATCTCAACAAGTTTTGTCGCCCCCTCACCATCTCTAACTATCTGTTTTGCAAGATCGATAAGCACATCATCCAGTAAATTCTGGAAATAATCCATATGTTCGGAGCTTTTAACAACTGCGCCTGAAAAACCATTTGCCATAATAATAACTGTATCGTTAGTGCTTGTATCTCCATCTATGGTTATTCGGTTAAAAGATTGCAGGGCAGCTTTATTAAGAAGATTTTTAAGCAATTCATGGTCTGCATCAATATCGGTGCAGATAAAACACAACATGGTTGCCATGTCAGGACATATCATCCCGGAACCCTTAGTAACGCCGATTACTGTAAAGGTTTTACCATCTATTTTACCCTGCCTTGACACACTCTTTGGGACAGTATCTGTCGTCATTATCGCTCTTGCAAGATCATAAAATCCTTCGGGTCTCAAAGAATCGATAAGGCCGGGAATCGCGCGCTGTATCTTATCAACCGGCAACGGCTCTCCTATAACTCCTGTTGAACACACAAGAACCAGATCTTCAGGGATTCCAAGGCCTGAGGCCGCAAATCTTGCCATAATTTTTGCATCATCCAATCCTTTATCGCCTGTACAGCAGTTAGCGTTTCCGCTGTTGACTATTAGCACCTGACTAATACCGGATTTAATTCGCTCCATATCAAGTAATACCGGCGCAGCCTTAATCTTATTGCTGGTAAAAACCCCTGCAACTTTTGCAGGAATCTTTGAAAAAATAATGGCTAAATCCTTTTCACCAGCCTTTTTAAGGCCGGAAGCTACTCCTGCAGCCATAAATCCCGGACATATTAAATTTTCCATATATGAAATCCCTATAAAAGTTTTCTGCCCCTGATCCCCGACACCCGAACCCTATTTTTATAATAAACGCAAACTATCTCTTTTGACAATATATATTTCGGCGACAACTCAGGTGGATAGGCTGAACAATTACTATATTTCGCTGTTTGACTTCAATAGAGCTTTACTGTAATTTGACATTATTACCTAATTTCGGATTTAAGGAGTTGTGAAAAAAGTGAGAGAAAAATGTTTTGCTAATTGCTTAGCATGCGGTAAAGAACTGATTCTGAGAAAATCGTGACGTCGTGTTTACCTTTTCTGCAGGTCCTGCAGGTCAGAATATCCAATAAAAAAATTTACTAACTCAATGGATGATGTTTTTGAAGAACAGCTTGCGAACGTACGTTGTGACAGGTTGTAAACTTAAACTTTTTTCAAAAGCTTATCAGCGCCTGCTTTATTGAAAGTCAACAAGAGTCTGATTAGAGAGGGGAAAAAGCTCAGATACCTTAAAAACCTTAGGATCAAAGGGATCTTTCAACAAAGAGGCATTTCGATTGCTGCTCAAGAATATCCGCTCATTGACACAAACGACACCCGAACAATTTGAAAAAGACGTAGTGATCTTATGCACCGAAGTCGGCACAACTTTTTCTTTTGCGTAGGCCTGTGTTTCCGTGGCTTTTTGGTACAGCCAGTCACCCTTCATGCAGCACATTGTGAACGATGTGCAAAAAATAAGAAAAATATAAAAATGGAGATATGAATGAGCATTGAATTACTTCCGAAATTTATTCGTGAAAACTATGAAGTACATGAATGGAAACATGCATGCGCGATTTTGAAAGAAGACTTCCCAAATGAATGGAACGATATAATTTCTGTTTTGACAGATTTTCGCCTTAATAAGAGCTGGATTATTAAACCAGGAGGGCGAAAATCAAAAGCTTCTGGATATATCGACGAATTTCTTTATGATCGAGATTGGATTGAAAAGGAGTTTACTACTCAAGTTGTTGTTGATGATCATACGATGGATACTCCAACTCATAAAATAGATTGCTTCAAAAATAGAGTAGCATTAGAAATCGAATGGAACAATAAAGACCCGTTTTACGATCGTGATTTGAATAATTTTAGGTTGTTATTTGATCTGCGTGCAATAAGCGTAGGTATAATTATTACACGATGTGATGAACTTCAAGATATATTCAATGACATAAAAAGAGGCAAGTCTTATGGTGCTTCAACTACACATATGAGTAAATTACTTCCCAGAATTGAAGGAGGTAGTAGTGCAGGTTGTCCTATTGTTGTTTTCGGAATATCAAAATCTCTTTTTGTAGAGGATATTTAATTATGAATGCGTCAGATGATTTATTAAATTTTATTGGCAAAAAAAAGTTTTCTACAATACTTGCGGATCCACCTTGGCAGTTTCAGAACCGTACAGGTAAAATGGCCCCAGAACATAAACGGTTGTCACGTTATTCAACAATGAAGTTACAAGAAATAAAAGACCTGCCTGTAGAGGCAATTGCTGAAGAAAGAGCTCATCTTTATTTGTGGATTCCAAATGCACTTTTGGCAGAAGGTATGCAAGTAATGGAAAACTGGGGCTTTAAGTATAAAACAAACCTGATCTGGTATAAAATTAGGAAGGATGGTGGCCCTGATAGACGGGGGGTTGGATTTTATTTCAGGAATGTGACGGAAATGATTTTATTTGGTGTTCGTGGAAAAAATATTAGAACTTTACAACCAGGAAGAAGTCAGGAAAATATTATATCATCACGCAAAAGAGAACATAGCAGGAAACCAGATGAACAGTACGATATAATTGAATCTTGCAGTTGGGGTCCATATATAGAGCTTTTTGGAAGAGGGAGAAGAAAAGGATGGATTACTTGGGGTAATCAATCTGAAGAATATACCCCAGATTGGGCAACATATTCAAATCACTCTCAAACAGAAAAAGTCATTCCGTTTAATAAAGTTAAAGTTGGGTAAAATATAACAAGAAGGTTTTAAAACGGGGAAGCAACTATCTACGATTTTTGCAAATGCTATAACAATGTTTTATGAGATATTATATTGCTAATAATTTAAACATATTTGATTTTGATCAACGGTTTGAAGTTGCTGAAAGCAGTATTGAACCATTTTATTATGATGTTGCAAATAAAATTAAATTATATAATTTAGACACCTTCTCGTTTTTTCCATATATACCAAACAATTGTGTCGATCTGATCTTTGCAGATCCGCCTTATTTTTTATCATCCGGTGGTATAACATGTAGCAGTGGAAAAAGGGTATGTGTGGATAAGGGGAAGTGGGATAAATCACGTAATATTAAATCTGTTCATAATTTCAACAAAAAATTATTGATAGAAAGCAAGCGAATTTTAAAAGCAAATGGATCAATATGGGTTTGTGGAACATTTCATAATATTTTCTCAATTGGATTTGCCTTGCAGGAGTTAGACTTTAAAATATTAAACAATATCGTATGGGAAAAGCAAGACCCTCCTCCAAATTTAACTAAAAAGTATTTCACTCATGCATTTGAACATATTATTTGGGCATCAAAAACAAAATATTCAAAACATACTTTTAATTATGATATGCTCAAAATTTTTTCAAACGAGGAACCAATGAAATCTGTATGGAGAGATATCTGGAAAATGTCATCAGCCAATAATTCTGAAAAAATTTTTGGAAAACATCCAACACAAAAGCCGGAAGAAGTTGTTCAAAGAGCTATAATAGCATCCAGTAATATCAACGATTTAGTATTCGATCCCTTTTGTGGGAGTGGCACAACGGGAGTTGTATGTAAAAGACTAAATCGAAAATTTGTTGGTATTGATGATAATATAGAGTATTTGAATATAGCTAAAAAAAGATTAACGGCGACAAACAACGACGTTAAACATACTTCGTTTTAGAGTATTTTAATTGTTGGTTAGCTGCCCTTAAACCTCATACTCATATTGGTGGCTATGATCACAGAAGAATGGCCAGCATGGCTGAAAGCAATGCAAAATGGATCAATTGGTGAAGCGCGGACCCGGGCATTCCTAATCGACCGCTTTTGGGTTCTCGAAAGAAGTGTCGATATTGATGGTGCCAATTTTATCTTTCAGAGGCGCATCACGTCCGCAAATCTACTGGACAAAAGGCCTCCCCGGTTCGGAGTAGTCTATGTTAAATTCTTTGCTGGTCCGAAAACTTCGCATCATATATACAAACAGTACCTTTGTTTGCTCCCAAAGTACTTACCAAAATGGATAAGAAAGACAAAATACGGGCCTGCTACCAGTACGCCTGCTTGCGATATGTTTCAAATAATCAGATGACTAATGTTTCATTACGTAAGCGATTTTCTATTGAAGACAAGAATTACTCCGTGGCATCACGGATTATCGCCGACACCATGAATGCCGGTTTGGTGAAACCCCACGATCCGGAAAGCACTTCTCGTAAGCACGCGAAATATGTACCCCGTTCTGGGCATGATTGCATATTATGCTCGTGTGGAGCTCATTTTGATGGTAATTGAAATTGTAGTGGCAAAATAGTGGAAATGGAAAAGATGGGAGTTTGCTGAGGCGTAAGTCTATCACTTATGTATTTTATGTGATCATCTTTGTGACCGAGAGGTACCGGCACACAAAAATATATTTTAAATCAATTAGTTACTTATGTGATGGTTATGTGACAGCTTTTTTGTGTTCCCGCAAAGTTTCTGCTAATATTATTAATGAACTATGCTGTACTGGAAAGGCGTAACATTACATTAAGATAGTAAGCGGCTAATGATAACGCTATGAGGAACAGGCCATTCACGAAACCGTTCGCACAGAAGATGCCCATGTCGGAACGACCTGCAACGTGAATTTGATCCAGCAAGTGGAAGGCACAAAAGTCAGGGGTATTTTTTAATTAACTATGCCTAAAAACTTTAAATTAATAATAGAATATGACGGCGATTCCTATCATGGCTGGCAGAGGCAGAAGAATCTGCGTACAATTCAGGGAGAAATTGAAAAAGCTTTGATGAGAATGACAGGGAATAAAGTTAGCCTGACGGGCTCTGGCAGAACTGACGCAGGAGTCCACGCTTTTGGTCAAGTAGCTGGCTTTCATTGCGATACAAATCTGTTGCCAAAAGAATTCTATAGAGGGTTAAACAGCCTCCTGCCGGATGATATTGTAATAAAGGAATGCAAGGAGGTTGATGAAAAATTCCATGCCCGATATGATGTAAAAAACAAAACTTACAGCTACAGAATTTTAAATTGCTATACACCTGCCGCTATTG
>JAYEFW010000373.1:0-1842 GCA_034658795.1 Thermodesulfobacteriota bacterium | reverse complement strand
CTTCCCTCTCGTTGCATACAACTAATGCCTTCCGTGGCGAATATTCCTCTATAAAGGCATTCAGGGGCTGTAAATCCCTTTTCTCGATACGGGTCGAGCCCTTTACTTCGATGGCTACATCGCCTCCGCCCAGCACAAAGTCGACTTCCAGACCTGATTTTGTTCTCCAGAAATTGATTTTATAATCGATTTCATTGTAGGAATTATAAGCCGCAATCTCCATCAAAATAAAATGCTCGAATGCTTTTCCGAACAATTCACCTTTTTCTTCCTCAATATGCCGTTTTGATACAGCGCCGGCAACTCCCACATCAAACAAGTAGAATTTTGCCGCCTTGGTGATGACCTGCCGGTTTTGCCTCCTCTTAAAGGGTTCTACCATAGCGCCGAGAAGCGTATCCACGAGGATCTGGTAATACTCCTTTACAGTTTTGGAATCTACACTGCAGTCACGCGCTATATTGGAATAATTCGTAAGCTCTCCGTGTGAGTAAGCCATAGCATCAAAAAACCTGGAAAATGCGGGAATGTTCCGGGTTAACCCCTCATCAAAAACCTCTTCTTTTAAATAATCCTGCGTATAGGCCCTCAAGGATTTCTTATAGTTTTTCTTAAGATAATGATCCGGTATCATACCGCGATTTAATACTCTCAACAGATCCCAGTTCTCCAGTTCAAACGTAACAAATGGAAACATCTCATAACGCCATGCCCGGCCCCCAAGAAGGTTAGCCTTTCCTCTCTTTAGCTTCCGTGCGCTTGATCCGCACAGTATAAAGCTCAAACCCTCATTTTCAATCAGCCAGTGTACTTCGTCTAAGAGTTGAGGAATCTTCTGCACTTCATCCAGTATCACAGGGTAATTCAGGACATCAGCGCCCTTTGCAAGCAGCCGTTCCCGCAAAAGAGCAGGTTTTTTGGAGAATTCAAGAAACAGATCGGTTTGGAGAAAATTATACACAAGGCTGCCTGGAAACCTTGCTTTCAGATAAGTCGATTTTCCTGTCTTTCTTGGCCCCCATAAAAAAGCAGACTGCCGTTGCGGAAGATCGATATTCAGGATTCTCTTGATATTTTCCATTTTTGCACATCGCTCCAATTTGGTTAAACTAATTCGGAACATAGTGCAAACCGGTATGGCGGTCAAGAAGAAATATCATTTAACAATCTTCCCAACTGACAGGCCGCATAAATCGGCACATATAAAGGAACCGGTCATCTTTGATCTATTAACCACTCAATGTAATCATATACATTGGAATGAAAAGTGTTTCCAGGACAAATGCAAGGACACTTCATAATTACACTCCTACCTTGGCTGAATTTACAAACAAAACAATCCTTTCCAAAAAGAAAAAGGGGGCGATTAAGCCCCCTTTTCTATTAAGTAATTGTGTTGATGGATGGGTTGTCAAGAGTGTAGCCCTATCTCTTAGAGCATTTTTAAGGTGTTGGTTTTGTTGTAATTGCTCCGTCCTGATCAATTACAGCAGTGTTAACAGTAAGACCCCACCCTGTAGTCCCGGTGCACGTTATGGTGTAAGCAGAAGCAGAAGTAAAAGCAGGAGCGGTGGTAACGCCGACAGAAGCGGTATAGCCTGCACCTGTCAGGTCAGCAAGGGTCATAGCCGCTATCGTAGGGTCATCTGCAATCAATGCTGCAGAAGCGGTATAGGCATTCTTTGCATCACTGATTAACGTCGCGACATAGCCTCTTTTTCTATACTGCGAAAACTGCGGAATCGCGATCGCTGCCAGGATACCGATGATTGCGATAACGATCATCAGCTCGATGAGTGTAAAACCTTTTTCATTGCTTGGTCTTAGTTTTCTAATCATTTT
>JAYEFW010000372.1:3057-8331 GCA_034658795.1 Thermodesulfobacteriota bacterium | reverse complement strand
TTCACAGTATAGCAGAAAATCCCACTGGTGATAAAAATGAAAAAATTTGCTTATATTTTATTAGGGCTGTTTTATGCGTGTAGCGCTTTTGCAGAACCACTTTTAAAGGAAGATGTGCCTGAGCCTTTAAAACCATGGATTGGCTGGGTACTGCATAACGAGAAAGATGTTGACTGCCCATTTGCATACAACGATCTTTCAAAAACTATTTGCATCTGGCCATCAGAGTTGAATCTAACATTTCAAAAAAACAGCGCCGTGTTTTCCCAAAAATGGGAAGTGTTTTCTGATGAAATCTGGATATTGCTTCCCGGAAATAATAAATTCTGGCCACAGGATATCAAAGTGAATGGAAAGAAACACCCTGTCGGCAAAAGAAAAGGATTGCCGGTTGTTTTTATAAAAGAGCCCGGAAAATATACAATAAGCGGCAAATTCAAATTTGACAGCATCCCTGAGTGGATAAAAGTACCTGAACATACAGGGTTGTTGAAGCTTGCAATTAAAGGAAAGGAAATTTCCTTCCCAAATATGGATAACCATGGAAAGCTCTGGCTCAAACAGGGCGGAGAAGATAAAAACGCAGGGGAAAAAGAAGATAAACTTCAGGTAAAAGTTTATCGTCTTATCCAGGACGAAATTCCTCTATTACTGGTAACAAGGGTTGATTTGTATATTTCAGGCAAGCACAGGGAGGTCAAACTCGGGAAAGCAGTTGCGGATAATTTCATACCAATGAGACTCAAAAGTGATCTGCCGGCAAAAATAGAAGCTGATGGAAATCTTATATTACAGGCAAGACCCGGTAAATGGACAATTGAAATAACTTCAAGACATAAAGGACATGTTAACGAATTACACTTTGATCCTTCCAGGGGGTTTGATGTCGATGAAGAGGTCTGGGTGTTTGAGGCAAAAAATCATCTTCGGATAGTTTCAATCGAAGGCGTAATGCAGATTGATCCCCAGCAAACCACTATCCCTGAGAGATGGAAGAAATTTTCCGCATATCTGATGCATCCCGATGATACAATGTGCTTTGTCGAGAAAAAAAGAGGGGATCCTCTGCCTGCTCCGGATCAATTGAATCTGCACCGTACATTATGGCTGGATTTTGATGGAAAAGGTTATTCTATACGTGACAGTATAACCGGTTCAATGACTACGGGCTGGCGTCTGGAAATGGCACCTCCTGTTGAACTTGGGCGTGTTACGGTTCAAGGCAGGGAACAATTCATTACCCGTCTTAAGGGTTCGGATAAGGCTGGTGTGGAAATGCGGTATGGAAATGTCAGGCTTGAAGCTGAAAGCAGGCTTGAAGATGCGGATAATATTCCGGCTGTGGGTTGGGACAGAGATTTTCATTCTGTTAAGGGTATTCTCAATCTTCCCCCGGGCTGGACACTTTTTGATGCAACCGGAATTGATCATATCAGGCAAACATGGCTGAAACAATGGACACTGCTGGATATGTTTCTGGTTTTAATAATTTCGCTTGCAATTGCAAGACTTTATTCCTGGCCATGGGGAATAATAGCTCTGGCAGCAATGGTTTTATTAAATCACGAAATTGATGCCCCCCGCTGGGTCTGGCTGAATCTGCTTACAGCCATAGCTCTTCTTCGCGTTGTTCCTGAAGGTAAAATCAGTTCAATGATAAATAATTATCGAATGATTTGCATAGCATGTTTAATATTTATAAGCCTTCCGTTTATGGTTAATCAGATCAGGACAGGTATTTATCCGCAACTTGAAAGATCGTGGCAGCAAATCGGAATGCAGCAGACACAGCAATGGGCAATTGGAGGAAAAGTTGCAATAGATGAAGACAAAGGCTATGGCCAAAAAACAAGACTGTCATCTAAACTGCCAAAAACTATTCAAAGCCCGAAACAGCGCATGAAAGAGGAAGCAGTATCTGAAGGTATTGATTATTCATACAACCGGCAGGCATCGCAGCTAAAGATAAAACGACTTGACCCGAATGCAAAGATTCAAACAGGTCCAGGTATTCCAAACTGGCAATGGCGACAAATTAATTTTTCCTGGAACGGACCTGTGGAAAAAGATCAAGAAATTTCATTTGTCTTTATTTCACCTTTTATGAACCTTATTCTTGCGGTATTGCGGGTAATCCTTCTCTCTATCCTGATATACTGCTTGTCCCGCTTATCTGGGGCTGTTTATTCAAAAAACAGTGGATTTAGCTTTTCAAGCATAAAAAACGGCATTTTTTCAATTATATCTGTATTGCTTTTTAGCGTTATTGTTTGCCAGGCTCACGCAGACAACTTTTTCCCGCCGGAAAAATTGTTAGATGAGCTGAAATTAAAACTGACGGAAAAAGATAGGCCTCCGTGTGCTCCAAACTGTGCGTCAAGCCCACGGATGAAAGTGAGAATAACCGGAAACCAGCTTGATATAAGGATAGAGTTCCATAGTTTACATCCTGATACGGCTGTTCCGCTTCCTGGATCTGTTCAACACTGGCTGCCTCAGATTATGCTGATAGATGAAAAGCCGGTTTCCGGCCTGTATCGCGAACCATCTACAGGATATTTATGGCTCAACCTCCCTGAAGGCATACATCAAATAGATATAAAAGGAGCTTTGCCTCAAAGGGATGTTGTCTGGCTGCAATTGCCATTAAAACCCCATTATGTTGAAATTAATTCAGAAGGCTGGTCTGTAGATGGATTGTATGATAACGGGGTCGCAGACACACAGCTTCAGTTCACCCGGATTCGCACTGACAATGATGATAAAACTGCGGTATCCGAAACATTTGAGCCTGGGCAGTTACCGTCATTTGTCAAAATCACAAGAATTTTTCATTTAGATTTAGACTGGCAGATAGAAACCATTGTCAGCAGAGTGACACCTGTTGGTTCTGCAATTGCACTGTCTGTGCCTTTGCTTGCAGGTGAATCAGTTACATCTGATATTCGCGTGGAAAACGGCAATGTTCTTCTGAACATGGCTCCTGATCAGAAAAATTTCAGATGGTTTTCATCACTTAAGATAGAAGATGAACTGGTGTTAAAAGCAGAAGATACTCTTGACTGGGCCGAAGTCTGGCAGGTTAACATCGGAACACTGTGGCATGCTGAACTTAGCGGAATACCTGTAATTCATCATCAGAATAAATCCGGCAACTGGTTCCCCGAATGGCGGCCCTGGCCTGGGGAGGAAATTGCCATTAAAATTACAAGACCCGAAGGAATAAAGGGGCAGACTCACACCATCGAAAGCAGTGAACTATCTTTAAGTCCGGGAAAAAGGATTAGAAATGCTATATTAAATCTTAAGATAAAAAGCAGCAGAGGCGGCAGGCATACTATAAAGATTCCGGATAACGCAAAACTCCAGTCTGTTTCTATTAACGGCAAGTCACAGCCTGTCAGGCAAGAGAAAAACAGTGTGACTCTTCCGCTTACGCCGGGACAGCAGGATATTAAACTTGTTTGGAGAGAACTAAAAGATGTAGAAACCATATTGAAAACATCTTTGATAAACCTTGGCATGAAAAGCGTTGATTCCTTTATTTCTGTTTCAATGCCCAGAGACAGGTGGATTTTATTTTGCGGTGGTCCGTATGTTGGACCGGCTGTACTGTTTTGGGGCGTTGTCTTTGTAATTATTCTATTATCCTTTGGCCTTGGACGGTTAAATATAACGCCTTTAAAATTTCATCACTGGGCACTTTTAAGCCTTGGATTAACTCAAGGCTCTTTGTTGATTGCAATACCTGTAGCTGGCTGGTTTCTTGTGCTTGGCTACCGGAAACAGGTTGCTGAGAAATTATCAAACTTTACATTTAATTTATTTCAACTTGTCATTATATTACTTTCCATCGTTGCATTTGGATCTTTATTGTTCGGAATCAAACAGGGGCTTTTGGGCTACCCGAACATGCAGATCAGTGGAAACGGTTCCGCTAATTACCTGTTAAAATGGTATCAGGATATATCCGGAGAAATTCTGCCACAGGCCTGGGTTTTTTCGCTTCCACTTACAATCTATCGTATTGCAATTCTAGCTTGGGCGCTGTGGATCGCTTTTGCCTTTATAAAATGGCTCCGCTGGGCATGGGAATGTTTCAGCGCCAAAGGATTATGGCGCAAAATAGATTGGAATAAGCTTCGAAACAGGCCATGGAAAAGGCATGGAGATAGACAAAAAAACGCGGAAACAGAAAAGACTTAGGGATGTAGGGATGTAGAAATAATTAAATGGGTTGCCGGTATGCTGGTTGCTCAGGCCACTATTGTGGCTACCCTGTTCCTAACGCGGTGAAATTATTTATCTGAAAGTCTTATAGATGATATTTTAACGGGAATAAAAAAGGCAGAGTCATTGCTGACCCTGCCTTTTTTTATTGTTCTCTATTTAACCTAAATGGAACGATTTTTTCTCAATCTGCACTAATCTTTTGCGCATCAAGGACTTGGTTTTGCTTCATTTTGGCCACCAGTTTACTTAGTGCTTTACTTCAGGCTCAACCTCGGTCTTAACTTCGGGCGCAACCTCAGGCTCAACTTCGGGCACAACCTCAGGCGCAACCTCGGGCTCAACTTCGGGCACAACCTTGGGCTCAACCTCATGAGTGGCCTCCGCCTTTTTTTCGGGAGCCTGATGTTCTGCAGCGTCATCACTACCACACGCTACAGGAAACGCAATCAATGAAAAAATACAACTAGCAGCAATAATTAGTTTAATAACACGATTCATTTAACTCCTCCTTTTTATTTGGTTAATGTTTATAACTCATGAGTCATAAATTATCGTAACATGCTGAAATAATTAAATCCCAAATTAAATTTCAAATGAGACCTTTGAAAAATTCTCGGTCTGTCATTGCGAACTAAGCCGTATCCCTTAACTGTGAACTGTTAACGATTACTAAAAGGTTCAAATATAGACTTACAGATAATTAATTTCACAAGGCCAGAAGGAGGAAGGCGTATTAGTTATACGTCGACGACTGATAACACAGTGAAATTATTTATCTGTAAGTCTATATCTTTTGACGGCTATATTGTCAAGAAATTCGCCCTTAATTCCTATCTCCGCAACCGGCCTGCTATAAATAATATAAAAAAAATAATGGACGATAATATTACAATGGTTGCACCTGATGCAAGGTCTGCATAATATGAAAATAACAGTCCTCCTGCTGTGGATATCAAAGCAACTGCTATGGCAATTGCAATCATTGGAATATAGCGATCAGTTATTTGTGAGGCTGCTGCTCCGGGTATTACAAGAAGAGCT
>JAYEFW010000372.1:0-2957 GCA_034658795.1 Thermodesulfobacteriota bacterium | reverse complement strand
CAAGAAGAGCTACCGGCATTCCGCTAACGAGCGCAACCTCTCTGTCGAATGAAACAAACAGCAATTCCTTGAAAAGCAAAAAAATGGATATGAGGACAAAACCTCCCAACAATGCAATAATTATTAAATCCTTATCGGTAATTGCGAGTATGTTACCAAAAAGATATCCGAAAAGATCCACGTTGTATTGATCTGACATGCCAATAAAAACAACCCCAAGCGCCATGGCAAAAGCAAAAAAGATTCCTATAGCTGTGTCCGCGCTTAATTTTCCACGCCTGCCGATGTAGCCGATTGCATTGGAGACAGCTATTGCAAATATAATGGCTGTAATTGTAGGGGAGATACCGAGAAGAAATCCCAGGGCAATGCCGCCGAATGCTGAATGCGCCACACCAACCCCAACAAATGATAAACGGCGGAGCACAACAAAAAAAGACACTACAGCAAGAACCGGGCTCAACATTATGCCGGCCATAAAGGCATTCCGCATAAATTCAAGGCTAAAAATTTCAATCATTATGTTCATGTTTCTTTAAGGAACATGTTGCGCATCTGGAATCGTGAACCATAATATTCAGGTTTTTCCCATAAACCTTTTGCATTATTTCAGGTTCAAAACAGGAATCCGGTTCACCATGATAGTGAATTTCTAAATTCAAACATGCGATGCGATCCGCATGGGCGGTAATAACTCCTATATCATGTGAAACCATTATTACCGATATATTCATTTCATCTCTAAATTTGGCCAGCAATTCATAAAAATCTTCCTGAGCAACACTGTCAACTCCTGTTGAAGGCTCGTCCAGTACCAAAAGCTTGGGCTTTGATGCCAATGCACGGGCAATATGAACTCTCTGCTGCTGGCCTCCGGCCAGCATTCCAAAAGGTTTTTCAGCATGTTCAGCCATATTTATCCTGGCCAGCATCTCCATTGCAACTTCCTTGCTGTTGCTTCCTGGTCGTTTAAAAAAACCAATCCTGTTATATAAGCCCATCAGGACTACATCCAGGGCTGTAACAGGAAAAGATCTGTCAGCTTTGGAAATTTGGGGCAGATATCCGACTTCAAGTCTGCTGTGCTTGTCAGGCCTATGCCCGAATAATTTTACTACACCTTTTTGAGGACGAACAAGTCCCAAAATAACTTTAAGCAGGGTTGATTTTCCACCACCATTGGGACCAACTATGCCAAAGATCTCACCCTGGTAGCACTTCAAGTATATAGATTTCAGCACCCATTTATTGTAATAACCGACCCAGACATTTTCAAGCTCCGCATAAACTGCTTTTTTATTTCCGATATCTGCTCCATGCTCTTTCAAAGCATTGCCTCCTGCAAGACCTTAAGATTATATTTCATAAGGTCAAAATAACTGTTGCGGCCTTTTATATCATGGCCGCCCATTGGATCAAGAAAAAGCACTTTAACATCCGCTTCTCTGGCAATTACTTCTGCAATTTTTGGATTCAACTGGGGTTCAGCAAACACAGCCCGAATATCATGTTTTACTATAAGAGAAACGATTTTCTTTATACTTCTCGGCGTAGGGTTTCTTCCGGGAGTAGCTTCAATCACACCAACAGATTCAAGTTTATATTGTCTTGCAAAGTAATCCCATGCAGGGTGAAAGCAAACATATTTTCTAATTTTGAATTTTTCAACCGTCGAAGCTATCAAGACATGGAGTTCATCCAATTTATCTAAATACGCTAAACCATTATGCTCATAGTATTTCATGTGCTTGTTGTCAATCTTACAAAGCACTGAAATAATTTTATTAACCATCAATTTCGCTATGTTCGGATCAAGCCATATATGAGGATTGGCAAAACCCGACTCTGTATCTGAAATATCTTCCTCGCCATGATGGTGGTCAAATTCATCACGATGATGTTTTGATAATTTTATCAGAGAAATTCCTTCGGATAATTTCACTGTATGTAGCTGGTTTTTTGATAATCTGACAAATTTTCCAGCCCATAATTCAAGACCGGCTCCAATCATAAAAAAAACACGTGCCTCGGAAATTTTTTTTAAAAGACTGGGTTTTGGTTCATATGTGTGAGGACTTGCGCCAGGAGGAATAACCGTAGTCACATCAACATACATGCCTCCAACCTGCTTTACCATATCTGCAACCGGAAAAATGCTGGCAATTACCGAAATTTTTTCCCCAAAGCACTTAGAAGCTTGCAACTGAATAGCGGAAAAAACAAATATAAACAAAACCAGGATACGCAATATTTTTATTTTCATAAAAAGCCCCTCCATGCTGCCGAGCGATAAGATACTTGGTACCCGTTCACGGTTGTCGGTTCACAGTTTTTTAGTTTCTCGTTCCCACGCTCCTGCGTGGGAATGCATACCTGCTTCATGTTCCCACGCAGAAGCGTGGGAACAAGGGGATAACTCCAAACCGTGAACTGTTACAATACTTGTAAGTCTGATTTTGCTCAAGAAGCAAATAAAATTTTACTATTTCCTAAAAATTGTTGATACGTGGAATTATTACAACCCAACAGGTAAAATAATGAGAAACTAATCATGAATTCTGTCTCATTCTTAATTTAGAGGCATAATTGTATCTTGAGACACTTTACATATCTTTCCATTTATAATTATATCTCAATATTTTATTTTAATTCAAGATATTATTTCATCATTGGAGTTTTTGTTCTCAATGGCACATAGCTTGCAGTTAAATGTGTTAAATAACAATTCAGTCAGCTATTTTATTGTTTGCCAACTTCGAACCAAAGGAGGGACAGCATGATGAAATTAGAAGATATAAACAAGAATCTTGACCTGTTAAATGACATTGACTGGGAGATGACACCGGAAATGGCTGTAACACTTTATCTGGAATGGGGTAATAATTCGGTAGCGGGTAAAAACGTAATAAGATCAAAAAGAGATTTTTCTACTTATTTTGTAATAAATACATGGCATG
>JAYEFW010000371.1:0-1877 GCA_034658795.1 Thermodesulfobacteriota bacterium | reverse complement strand
TGGCAATCCGTTTCATGCCACGGTCGAGGGTAAGTAATGGACTTCGAAGGTTATCGGCACATTCTAAAAAATAGGCATCATAGGCGTATATGTTAAATTCTATGGCGATTTTTAAGGCAGATTTTATGTTGATACGCCGCAAATCAACAGGTATATGCTGCACGATTTCCCACGACGAAGCCACCTCATCTGCCTGTAAAGAGTCTTTTTTCAACATTGCCGTTAATGCGTTGCCAATCTCAAAAGGCAAAACTTCCGGAGAAACCAAATCACAGCTTCCAGTAAGTCGTATAATTAAATCTTTTTCCGGCTCATTTAGAGCAACAGCAAGAAACGTATTTGTATCTGCAATGATTTTCATGGGTACAATTGTACATGTTTGTGTTTTCTTTGTCAAGCCGAACGGAAAGCTGTGTCTTAAGGGTGAGCCTATACGTTCCAATTATGGAAGTCAAGGCAAGTCCCAAGCCCAGCCAGATGGAGGCGAAGGGCATAGTGTTATCACAACGAGGTATCCGTTGATGGTGCCTCGGAAGGCAGTGGCTTTGCTGATGAAGAAGCACGGGGTGACGAACAGAAATCGAGTCAGGCGTGCATTTGCGGGACCAGTTCCGCAACAGATAGGCGGGAAAAGAAAATGCTGGTAGCGTTGCGTTCCCCAAATCCGAGTTCATCCCATTGTTTGTCTCTGCTGATTATAGCTACATATTAAGTTCAAAAATAATTTTTAAAGCTTGATTTATTTCCTGTATCTTGGGCTGCGACAATTTTCCACGAATTTTTACCATCCTATGACGATGATCAATAGGACGTGTTTGCAAACAATCTGCCACGGATTTTTTTGATAAACCATTATCTTGTGAAGGATAGAGTTCAACGTTGGTTTTTATTTGAACTTTTTTTGCACTCCATTCTGTAATTGGAACAACTTGAATAACAGGGACTTTTTCATTATAAACATCATTGGTTACAATTATACACGGTCTGACTTTTCCTGTTTCTGAACCCTGTGTCGGATCGAGATTTACATCAATAATCATGCCTCTTTTCAATATTGTCATTCCGGCCATCCAGTTACGGCTGTTTCAGTCAATTCTTTTAGATTATCATTTTCAGAATAAATTTCAGAATATAATTCAGCGGATTTTCTTAGGTTTTCAAGCTCCAATTTATTTTTAAAATGGTTAATAGCCGTTCGGACCATAGAACTTTTATCCTTAAACCCATAAGCTTTAAAATTATTCAAAAAAAGTACTTGTGCCTCTTTAACGCTAAATTTTGCCTGTTGCATAAACCTTCCTTTCTGATGCCAAATGTTGACCCCTATGTTGCAGACCCATTATAGGTACTAAAACAATGAAAGTCAATGCATATTTTTTTAGTTGAGAGGGTGGCGAACATGGGGTTGACCGGCGCTGTGAAGCGTCCGAGTCCAACCCGAAGTTAGGTTTTGTCCTATTGGTTCAATTCTATTTTCCTTCACTCTCCCGCCATTCCTTTTGAAGGCGATGTCAGAAAACCGTGAGAGGTTTTTCGCCAAAAAACAGTCCAGCGCCTATAAAAATTTGTACAATGAAACCGACAATGTACGGAATATTGGCTCTTGATTGTGAAGAAGAATACGACGGTGTATTTCTGTCCATACCTTTTGTCACAGTTTTGCCAGCCATTTATTACAGGCTAATTATGACATTCGTACCTGGGGCATAGCGATGTGCGAACTACAATGATTTATACACACACGATTAAGAGTCAGACTATTAAAGAAGCGAAAAGTTCTCTTGATTTTTAGGAGATTTTACACCCGCACAGAATCTGGATTCGGACTGTCCCAGAATCCTTTAGCATCTTTTGTATTTCAAACAAGTAAACTGAAC
>JAYEFW010000370.1:0-1877 GCA_034658795.1 Thermodesulfobacteriota bacterium | reverse complement strand
TTCTAAAAACAAACAACTCCGGCATATACTCACGGATATAGAAGACCTGCCGTTTCTGGCCATTGAAAGTGACGGCTCCCCTTTTCCTCAGTTGATAAATGCAAAACTGGAAACCTTCTGCATTCGAGCTGAACGCCTTCATAACAAAATGCTTGAAGCCAACAATAAAAATAAAAAATAAAAATAACAGTTTACGGTTGTCGGTTTACAGTTAACAGTTTTATGTTTTGATCAACCGTGAACCGTGAACCGCGAACCGATAACCGTGAAAATATTACTTATATACCCATATTTCCTTGAAGACAGAGTTCATGAAGAAGAAATAAGTGTTGTACCCATGGGAGTTTATTATGTGGGTGCTGTTTTAAAGGAAAATAATTACGATGTTGAAATACTGAACTGGCATAAGGTCAATAAAACATCCTGTGATGTCATCAAAGAGACATTGATTGAAAAAAAACCGGATGTAATCGGTTTTTCGATAATGCATGCAAATCGATGGGGTGGAATTGAAATCGCCAGGATTGCAAAACAAATCGACCCAAAAGTGAAAATTGTCTTTGGCGGAATAGGCACCACCTTTTTATGGAAGCATTTATTAAAGCACTTCAAAGAAATTGATTACGCAGTATTAGGTGAAGGAGAATACACATTTTTAAATTTGATAAAATGTATAGAAAAACATAATTATAAAAAAATCAGGGACATCAAAGGCATTGCATACAGAAAAAAAAACAAGGTTGTAAAAACAAAGCCCGCCGAAATCATACATAACCTTGACAAACTGCCGATGCCGGCAAAGTATTTTAACTATCAGCACGTTTCCTTGACCAGAGGATGCCCTGGAAACTGCACTTTTTGCGGTTCTCCTAAGCTCTGGGGCCATAAAGTAAGATTTCACTCACCGGATTATTTTGTAAATCAAATTGAACTTCTCTTTAAAAAAGGAATAACTTTTTTTTATTTTTCAGATGACACCTTTACCCTCAAAAAAGACATAGTAATTGAAATCTGCAAAAAAATTCTGAATAGAGAACTAAAAATAGTATGGGTAGCAATTTCCCGTGTAAACTATGTGAACGATGAAGTTCTTTACTGGATGAGAAAAGCTGGCTGCATTCAGATCAGTTATGGTGTGGAAAGCGGATCTGAAAAAATAAGAAAAATTCTGAACAAAAACATTAAAACAGATCAAATAAAAAAAGCTTTTGCGCTGACTCCCAGATACGGCATTATGGCCCGAGCCTACTTTATTTACGGGTGCCAAGGAGAAAGCTGGGATACAATTCAGGACACCATAGATTTAATTCATGAAATCAAACCCCTGAGCATTATCTTCTACATCCTTGATATATTCCCCGGAACAGCACTTTATTCAGATTTTAAAAAAAGATGTAAAATTACAGATGATATCTGGTTAAAGCGCATAGAAGACATTATATATTTTCAAAGCGACCCTGATTTGTCCCAGGATATGATACTGGCGTTCGGGCAAAAGCTCAGGATGAATTACTATGAAAATCTTGCAGGTTTTACAGACGACATTGAAGTAATTGATGACAAAGAACTTTACGAATTGCACGCAGATTTTTTCTCAAGACTTGGAATGACATTCGATTATGGGGATTATGCAAATATAGAAGCTATAAAAGATAAAGACAGGGTTGCTGAAAGACTATACAAAAAATCTCTGGACTATCATCCTGATCAGCGCTCTTTTCTTGGTTTAGGTATAATCAAACAGAAAATGGGAGAATACATACAATCGGCTAAAATACTATCAGAAGGAGTCGAACATTTCCCGGAAAGCGAGCAGCTTAATATATGCCTGGGGATCAGTTATCTAAATTTAAGAGAATATAACAAGGCACTCCCCT
>JAYEFW010000369.1:0-8429 GCA_034658795.1 Thermodesulfobacteriota bacterium | reverse complement strand
AGACCATAGGGGCCAATCATCCCAAGTACATGCCCTTTATCAAGAGCGCCGGCCTTGCGTATAGTATAATTATTGGAACAGGCTTTGGTTTTATTCCACTGTACATATTACTTGTTTCCTAGCCGTTTATCTGTCTATTCTTTGACAAGAATTGTATGTCTGTTTTACAAAAACCGGTAGTCCCTACAAAACAGTGCGGGTCAACAATTTCAATGGGTTACATACCATGGCTTCTGGAAGCACATGGCGAAAAATCAGGTGTTTACAAAGCAAAACAAGGCGGTATTCTCAAACCTGCATTGCTTTGTAGGGACTACCTAATTTTTATATCAATCTTTATTCTGGGAAAATTACAGACTACGGTTACGCATATTTTTGGCCTGTCCGTGGCGGCAAATAGCAAATTTTCACTCGTTTCCGCTGGTTCAGTGACAGTTCGGTTCATAAACAATAACTTGCTATAAAGGAAGTGGCCCATGGAAGAAGGGTCATTTGACTCGTTCCCACGCTCCTGCGTGGGAATGCATATTTTGGAACAACTGGCTTTTTATAAAAAAGCACACAAAACAGATCGAGCTTACCAATTCTGGCAGGAAGGCGTACATCCGGAATTCATACAAAATGAAGAAATGATGAGGCAAAAGATCGAGTATATTCACCGAAATTCTGTAGAACGGGGGTATGTTGATAACCCGGAACATTGGCGTTACTCCAGCGCAAGAAATTATCAGGGTATGGATGGGTTGCTGGAGGTCTTGCAAGCAATGGTAAAATAGGTATGCGTTCCCACGCAGGAGCGTGGGAACGAGGAAGGCGGAAGGCTGTCAGAGAGCTTTCAGCCTTCGGACTTCAGCCTAAGCACCTGAGTAGTTACTTGTCTTTTAAAAGGAAAGAATTATGCAGCTTGATGCAAAAGTGCCGGGAGGGTCTCTTGCCGAGAAGTGGGATAGACACCGTTTTGATCTGGGGCTGGTAAGCCCTGCCAACAGAAAAAAGTTTGATATAATTGTTGTAGGGACAGGTTTGGCAGGAAGCTCAGCATCAGCGACTCTGGCAGAACTCGGCTATAATGTTAAGGCCTTTTGCCTTCAGGATAGCCCCCGCCGTGCTCACAGCATTGCGGCTCAGGGCGGAATAAACGCAGCAAAGAATTATGCAAATGACGGCGACAGCATATGGCGACTGTTTTATGACACCATAAAAGGTGGTGATTTCAGATCAAGAGAGGCAAATGTTTATCGTCTTGCGCAACTAAGTAATAATATTATTGATCATTGTGTTGCTCAGGGCATTCCGTTTGCACGAGATTACAGTGGGCTGCTTGCAAACCGGTCATTTGGAGGTGCGCAGGTATCCAGAACTTTTTATGCGCGAGGCCAAACAGGCCAGCAGCTTCTTGTCGGGGCATACAGCGCTTTAATGCGCCAGGTAGCAGCAGGGAAAGTTACATTATTTCCCCGCAGGGAAATGATGGAACTTGTGGTTATAAATGGGCAGGCCAGGGGGATAGTCACCAGAAATATGATTACAGGTGAAATCGAAACTCATGCTGCCGATGCCGTCATCCTGGCTACCGGCGGTTATGGCAATGTTTTTTTTCTTTCTACAAATGCCATGACATCCAATGTTACAGCTATTCTGAGAGCTTATAAAAAAGGCGCTTTTTTTGCAAACCCCTGTTTTATTCAGATTCATCCCACTTGCATTCCTGTGCACGGAACTTATCAATCAAAGCTGACACTCATGAGCGAAAGCCTTAGAAACGATGGCCGTGTATGGGTTCCCCTGAATTCCAATGACACACGTCTTCCACATCAGATTCCAGGATCAGACAGAGACTATTTCCTTGAAAATAAATATCCGGCTTTTGGAAACCTTGTACCACGCGATGTTGCTTCACGTAATGCTAAAGAACAGTGCGACATGGGCAAAGGAGTTGGCAAAACAGGACTGGCTGTATATCTGGATTTTGAAGATGCAATCAAGAGAGATGGAAAAGAGGAAATCTCCAAAAAATACGGCAACCTGTTTCAGATGTATGAAAAGATTACAGGAAATAATCCCTATGAAATTCCAATGAGAATTTATCCTGCTGTTCACTACACAATGGGCGGTCTGTGGGTGGACTACAACCTTATGACAACCGTTCCCGGCCTTTTTGCCCTTGGAGAGGCAAACTTTTCGGATCATGGCGCAAACCGGCTGGGCGCCAGCGCTTTAATGCAGGGACTGGCAGACGGGTATTTTATTATTCCATATACAATAGGTGAGTATTTTGCCGGTACCGGGTTAAATAAAATAACCGATGAACATCCTGCTTTCAAAGCGGCGGTTCAGGAAGTTAATTCTCGTACCAATAAACTTTTATCAATAAAAGGAACTCGTACTGTTGATGATTTTCATAGAGAGCTTGGCAGAGTTCTCTGGGAATACTGCGGCATGGCAAGGAACGAAAATGGCCTTTTGAAGGCTCAAAAGCTTATTCAGCAATTGCGGGAAGAGTTTTGGAAAAATGTTATTGTACCCGGCTCGGAAAGGGATTTTAACCAGAGCCTTGAGAAAGCAGGACGTGTAGCTGATTTCCTTGAGTTCGGAGACTTGATGATAGTAGATGCTCTTGCCCGTGAGGAATCATGTGGCTGTCATTTTAACGAAGCATATCAGACAGAGGAAAACGAAGCAAAACGCGATGATAAAAGCTTCTGTCATGTTGCTGCCTGGGAATATGCAGGTGATGGCATTAACCCCTTGTTTCATAAGGAAAAACTTATTTTTGAAAATGTCGAGTTGACACAAAGGAGTTACAGGTGACAAAGACCATAAATTTAAAACTAAAGGTCTGGCGTCAAAAGGACTCTGATGACAAAGGCGGTTTTAAAACTTATTATTCAAGGGATATCTCAACAGACATGTCATTTCTTGAAATGATTGATGTCATAAATGAGCAGCTTACTCTTAACGGAGAAGACCCTATTGCATTTGACCATGACTGCAGGGAAGGAATATGCGGGATGTGTGGAGCTATGGTAAATGGCCGCGCCCACGGTCCTGAAAAGGGTACAACTCTTTGCCAGCTTCACATGAGACATTTTTCAGACGGAGATACAATTGTTGTTGAACCTTGGAGGGCGAGGGCGTTTAATATAATAAAAGATCTGGTCGTTGACCGTAGCGCGCTGGACAAAATAATACAGGCAGGCGGCTATATTTCAGTGAACACAGGCGGAGCACCGGATGCAAATACCATCCTGATTTCTCGGGAGACATCGGAAAAAGCTTTTGATGGCGCAGCATGTATTGGATGCGGTGCATGTGTTGCGGCCTGTCCAAATGCTTCTGCCATGCTTTTTGCAGGAGCCAAAGTTTCTCACCTTACACTTCTTCCCCAGGGAAAACCTGAAGCTGCGCGTCGTGTAATAGCGATGGTCAAAGAAATGGATAGACTTTGTTTTGGAAACTGTACAAATGAAGCAGAATGCGAAGCAGACTGTCCCAAGGAAATTTCAATAACCAACATTGCCAGGCTTAATCGTGAGTTTTTAAAAGCAGGATTTTTTTCAAGTACAAAATAGTAGTTTTCGTTAAGGCACCGTTTTAGGAAGACAAGTATCATGAAAAAGTTTAAAGTCATATTTTTCCTTTTAATTTGCATCACTTGGGCATTTGATTGTCATGGCCGACTTGAAACAGTTAAGCGCAATGAATCCCGGAGTTCTTCTATTTTTTGAGCAAAAAGGTAAAAAGCGTTAGATCCGGCCTCATAAAATCATATTCTATAGGTTGTGGTTCTTTTACCTTTACAACAATCTGAGCGCTCCATGCTTCGGCACTGGTTGACACGATTTTGGCTCCGGAAGTTTCATATTCCTCATCTGAAAAACCACTGCCCTCTCCCGCACCTGTTTCGACAAGTACCTGATGCCCCGCCTGAGCAAGCTGGCGCACACCTCCAGGTGTAATCCCGACTCGGTATTCATTGTCTTTAATTTCCTTAGATGTTCCAATGATCATCTTAAATTCTCCGTAGACGAAATTGGTTTTAATCATTGTGAATTGAAACAGGTCGCCTCATCTTTTTTATTTTAGCCCGATGCTTTTTTGCTTCCAGGATACGTTTCTTTGATGCAAGAGATTCTTTAGTCTTGATCCGAATTTTGGGTTTTTCAGATGCTTTTCGGATTAATTTGATCAGACGATTAACCGCGTTTTTACGGTTTTGTTTCTGAGAGCGAAAACGTTTTGCCTCTATAATGAGAATTCCGTGTTCAGTAATTCTTCTACCGGCAAGGCAAATAAGGCGGTTGCGGACATCATCGGAAAAGGCAGGTGAATTTTTAGCATCAAAACGAAGCTGAACCGCCGTTGCTACTTTATTTACATTCTGCCCGCCCGGGCCCGATGCCCGAATGAAATAAAATTTGACTTCATCTTCTTTAATTGTAATATTAGGAGTAATTTTAATCATTTCAGAAAATTCTAAAAAATCCTTCCATCTGGACGATAAATATTTTTCTTTATACGTTTCTCTCGTATAAAAACAATGTTTTACAATATTATCGTATAAATGAGCTTTTAGGTCAAAGGATTTTCTAATTTTTCCTTGCCAATTTCGGTAAGATAGTTTAACCATTTGATCTTTTTTAAAAACTTTAATTTTATTGATATTATGGATAAAAAATTTATTAGAAACATAGCGATTATAGCCCACGTCGATCATGGCAAAACCACCCTTGTTGACCAGTTATTTAAGCAAAGCGGCATGTTTCGCGACAACCAGGCCATGACCGAACGGCTCATGGACTCCATGGATCTGGAGCGGGAACGCGGCATCACCATAACCTCCAAGAACGGTTCTTTCCGATACCGGGATTACGTGATCAATATCATTGATACTCCCGGCCATGCTGATTTCGGTGGCCAGGTTGAGCGGGTGCTACGCATGGCTGACGGTTGCCTGCTACTGGTGGATGCCCAGGAAGGCCCCATGCCACAGACCTATTTTGTGCTGAAAAAGGCCCTGGCTATCCAGCTTCCGGTACTGGTGGTAATCAACAAGATTGACAAGCCCGCGGCCCGGCCGCAATGGGCCGTGGACCAGGTATTTGATCTGTTTGTTAAGCTGGAGGCTCCGGACGAACTGCTCGATTTTCCGGTGGTCTTTGCTTCGGCCAAGGCTGGATACGCCATCAACGATCCTGACGATCCCATTGACAGCGCATCCATGGTGCCGCTCATTGAAAAAATCATCGCTTATATCCCGCAGCCGGCCGGTGACCCGCAAGCCGTGCTCCAGCTACAGGTGAATACCATTGATTACTCAGCATATCTGGGCAAGCTCGGCATTGGCAGGGTGGTAAACGGCTCTATGAATATCAATCAAAATATTGCGGTGGCAAAGCGGGACCGCAGCCTTGCTCCTGCCCGCATTACCAAGATA
Organism: Thermodesulfobacteriota bacterium; assembly: GCA_034658795.1. Taxonomy (GTDB): domain Bacteria; phylum Desulfobacterota; class Desulfobacteria; order Desulfobacterales; family ETH-SRB1; genus B13-G4. Next base: position 2,992 of record JAYEFW010000369.1, on the reverse strand, counting down.
TTCCGGTTCGAGGGGGACCAAAAAGTGCCGGTTGAGACAGCCTGCGCCGGAGAAATTGTGGCTGTTGCCGGCATGGACGACATCAACGTGGGCGTCACATTCACCGACCCGGATGATCCCAGACCACTTCCGATCATTAATATCGATCCTCCTACAGTGTCGATGTATTTTATTCCCAATAATTCTCCCTTTGCCGGCCTTGAGGGCAAATTCGTTACCTCCCGCCATCTGGAGGAACGATTGCATAGGGAGACCATGTCTGACGTCGCCATCTGCGTTGAATCGCTGGGAGCCGGTGCCGGCTTTAAGGTTTCAGGTCGTGGGGAGCTGCACCTTTCGATCCTTATCGAAAAAATGCGGCGCGAGGGATACGAGTTTCAGGTAACCCGGCCACAGGTCATTATGAAAGAAGAAGATGGCCAACTGCAGGAACCATATGAGGAATTGACCATTGATGTGGACGAACAATACCAGGGAGCGGTCATAGAAAAGCTTGGCAGACTGAAAGGGCAAATGCTGGAGATGAGCCGCCGCAACGAGATTATCCGGCTGGTTTACAAGGTTCCGACCCGCGGGCTTATCGGGTTTCGTAGCGAATTTCTTTCCGATACCAGGGGTATGGGGGTGATGAATTATGTCTTTGCCGGTTACGGCCCCTTTGCCGGAGAAATGTTAAATCGCAGCAATGGCGCGCTTGTGGTTAAGGATGCCTGCACCACGGTGGCCTATGCTTTATTCAACCTGCAGGAACGGGGATGCCTCTTTCTGGGACCAGGAGTCAAGGTTTACAGTGGCCAGATCCTCGGTGAACGTTCCCGGACCGGCGACCTGGTGGTGAACCCTGCCAAGGGCAAGCAATTGACCAATATGCGGGCCTCTGGTACGGATGAAAGCGTCACGCTCACCCCGCCGCATCGCCTGAGCCTTGAAGACTGCATTGCCTTTATCAACGATGATGAACTGGTGGAAGTTACCCCGGCCGCTATCCGGCTGCGTAAACGGAACTGATCTACTGGTGGAGATTAACAAATTTTAGTTTGACAGTATTGTTTGCTCATTGTATTTATTGGTACCTGTTCACGGCTTGAAACTTGAAATTGGAAAGTAGAAATTAGGGAGAGATTGAAATAGAAATTGGGAAGTACAGTACAAAAGCATGAAGGCCAAATTTCCAATTTCAATGTTCCGTGAACGGTTACTAATTATTTAATATATTTTCTTGTTCCCTACCCTCTAAAGTTTACTGGCGGGGTCACTTCATGAAACAGGCATTCAATCCGATTATAAAGTTTTTCCTGGTTTTGTGCATGTTATCTTTTCTCTGCACAAGGAGTGTACTTGCGGATGATATTCGCGAGGCCGTTTTTGCAGGCAGATTTTATCCTTCCAGTCAATCTGATTTACTCAAGAATATTGATAGTCTAACCAGCCGGGCAAAAAAAACTCAGGTAAAGATTCCATCAGGAAAATACCTGAAGGCTCTTATACTGCCCCATGCTGGATATCCATGCTCCGGGTTTACAGCAGCCCATGCATCACTTGTTCTCAGCGAAAAGCAGTTTAAAAAGGTTATTTTGCTTGGCCCGGATCATCGAGTAGGTTTTATAAACGGAGCAATCAGCAATGTAGCTGCTTACCAGACTCCTCTCGGAAGGGTTTTTCTGCATAACGATGCTGCGAAACCGGTCAGAATTGTTTCACGCAAACAAGGCTTCTGATCTTGGCGAACATTCACTGGAGGTCTTGCTGCCCTTTTTGCAGTATTATTTAAAGGAATTTAAGATCATTCCGATTGTATTCAGCCAGGGTAATATTAACGAACTCACGCGTGAAATAGATATGTTTCGAGATCAAAACACGCTTCTTGTGGCCAGTACAGACCTTTCCCACTTTCTACAATATACCGAGGCTGTTGAAAAAGATAAAAAAACCATTCAAATGATATTAAATCTAAATGCAGACAATTTGTTGAAGGGTTATAATTATGCGTGCGGGAAAGTGCCGATTCTTGTTCTTGTGAGCCTGGCCAGGCAATATGGATGGCAACCGGTTTTGCTGCATTATTCAAACAGTGGCAATACCTGCGGCGGGCACAGTCAAGTTGTCGGCTATGCAGCCATAGCATTTTATGGAGATAAATTTATGGATGACAAAAAAAATGCAGGTCACAGATTTACTGATAAGCAGGGGCTGGTGCTGGTAAGGCTTGCGCGGCATACGCTTATGAAAAAGCTGAATAAAAAGATAGACCCTGTCGAGTCCAAAGCCCTGGAAGAAGCGCTTAATCAGGATTGTTTTCAGGAGCATTTTGGCACCTTTGTTACCTTAAAGATCAATGATCAGCTTAGAGGCTGCATTGGCAATATAACTGCATCTGAACCTGTCAAAGATGGGGTTGGGCGTAATGCAGTCAGTGCTGCATTTCGTGATCCGCGATTTTCTCCCCTGAGAGCCGAAGAACTTGAAAATGTTGATATAGAGGTAAGCATACTAACCCCGCCGGAGCCTCTTGAATACACAGATGGTGATGACCTAATTTCAAAACTGCGCGTTAACATTGATGGTGTCATTATCCGGAAGGGCTTTGCCAACGCAACTTTTTTGCCACAGGTATGGAAACAGTTGCCTAAGCCCGAAGAATTTCTTGGCCATCTCTGCATGAAGGCCGGGATGTCAGCCGATGCCTGGCGAAATGATAAACCGGAAGTTAAGATCTACCAGGTTCAGTATTTTGATGAAGAAAAATGAACGCGCTACACTGCTGGTTGTCATTGCCGCCGGCATTTCTTCAATTGTGGTGCAATTAATAACTATACGCGAATTTCTTGCCCAGTTCCACGGTAATGAGTTTGTCATTTCTTTAATACTTTTCGAGCTGTGCGGGTAAGATTTGACAAATATAAGGTTGAAAATTTTGACTTTGGCAAAAAAAATCCATCAGAATGAAAAAGTAGTAGACTTTTACCTCTGTATTTGAGATGGTTAGCTCCCA